>JANXWR010000126.1 GCA_025351025.1 Burkholderiales bacterium
GACGAGGTCGAGGCCGCCCTGGTGGCGCGGCGCTTCCCGGCGTGCACGCACGCCTGCTCGACCAAGGGCTGGACCGGCCACGCCCTCGGCGCTGCCGGCATCGTCGAGGCGGCGGCCAGCCTGCTCGCGCTCGAAACCGGCTTCATGCCGGGGACGGTCAACACCCGTCATCTCGACGCCGTCTGCGGTCCGCAGATCCGCATCGAGCCGAGCCAAGGGCCGATTGGCCTGGCGCTCAGCAACTCGTTCGGCTTCGGCGGCAACAACTGCGTGCTCGTGTTCGCGCGCGACGCGGGCGGAGCCGGCTCGTGACGCCGATGCATATCCGCGTCGAGGGCGTCGGCTTCTGGGCGCCGTCGCTGCCCGGCTGGACCATCGCGCGGGCGGCGTTTCGCGGCGAAGGCGGCCCGGTCGAGCCGCCGGCCAAGCGTCCGTCGCCGGAGATCCTCGCCCCGGCCGAGCGGCGCCGCGCGCCCGACAGCGTTGCCCTCGCGCTCGAGGTCGCCGCGGCGGCGGTGCGCGAGTCGGGACGGGACCCGGCGACGCTGCCGTCGATCTTCACCTCGGCGCACGGTGACCTCGCCGTCAACGACTACATGTCGTCGACGCTGGCGACGCAGCCGACCCTGATCTCGCCGACACGTTTTCACAACTCGGTGCACAACGCCTCGGCCGGCTACTGGACCATCGCCACCGGCTGCCGGGCGGCAAGCACGGCCGTCACCGCCTTCGACGCCAGCTTCGCCGCTGGCATGTTCGAAGCGGCGACGCAGTGCATGGCCGACGACCGCGCCGTGCTGCTCGTCGCCTACGACGTGCAGGCGGTCGGCGCGCTCGCGTCGGTGACCGACAGCGAGGGCTTGCTCGCCGCCGCCTTCGTCGTCGCGCCGGCAACGGGGGCGTCGTCGCAACCGATGTTCGAGGCGACGTTGATGTCGGGAACGACGGCCGCCGCGCCGCTGCGTTCGGCCGCCGCGCGCGCGCTCGCCGGCAACGCGATGGCCGATATGCTGCCCTTCGTCGAAGCGCTGGCCCTCGATGCGAGCGGACGGCTCGATCTGCCGCTCTCTCGCTCGCTGGCGCTCAGGCTCGTGCGATGAAGACGCGCCACGACGTCGTCATCGCCGGCGGCGGCCTCGCCGGCCTGACGCTGGCGCTGCAGCTCAAGCAACGCTTTGCCGATCTCGACATCCTCGTGCTCGAACGCCGCATCCATCCGGTCCCGGAAGCGGCGCACAAGGTCGGCGAGTCGTCGGTCGAGATTGGCGCCAACTATTTCAGCAAGGTGCTCGGCCTGACCGAGCACCTCGAGCAGCGCCAGCTGAAGAAGTTCGGCTTCCGCTTCTTCTCGTCGGAGCGCCGGCGTGACATCGATGCCGTGACCGAGATCGGTGCGAGCCGTTTTCTCTCGGTGCCGAGCTACCAGATCGACCGCGGCATCTTCGAGAACTTTCTCGCCGAAGAAGCGGCGCGCTGCGGCGTGACGGTCATCTGCGGCGCCCTGGTCCGCGAGATCGAGCTCGGCGAAACTGGCACAGCGCATCGCGTCGCCTATGCCGTCGGCGACGAAACGCGCGAGGCTGAGTCCACCTGGCTCGTCGACGCCTGCGGCCGCGCCGGGCTCCTGAAGAAAAAGCTCGGCCTGGCCGAAGCCAACGCGCACGACGCCAACGCCGTCTGGTTCCGCATGAAGGACCGCATCACGATCGACGACTGGTCGAGCGACCCGGCATGGCGGGAACGTTGCGATCCGCAGGCGCGCTGGCAGTCGACCAACCACCTGGTCGGCGCCGGCTACTGGGTCTGGCTGATCCCGCTCTCGTCAGGCTCGCATTCGGTGGGCATCGTCGCCGACGCCAAGCTGCATCCGCTCGAGACCATGAACAGCTTCGACAAGGCGATGCAGTGGCTGAAGGAGTTCCAGCCGCGCGTCTTCGATGAGCTCGACGACAAGCGCGACCGCCTTTTGGACTTCGCCTTCTTCCGCAATTTCTCCTACGGCTGCAAGCAGGTCTTCTCGGGCCAGCGCTGGGCGCTGACCGGCGAGGCCGGCCTTTTTCTCGACCCCTTCTATTCACCGGGCAGCGACTTCATCGGCATCGCCAACACCTACATCACCGAGCTCATTGCGCGCGACCGCGCCGGCAGGCCGCTAGCCGCGCACGCGACGATCTACGACCAGATTTTTCACTCCTTCTACGAGAGCACGCTCGCCCTCTACACCGATCAGTACGCGATCTTCGGCGACCCCGAGGTGCTGCCGGTCAAGGTGATCTGGGACTACACCTACTACTGGGGCGTGCTGGCGCAGTTCTTCTTTCAGCGACGCCTTGCCGACCTGGCCGCGTTCTCGGAATTGCGCGCCGAGCTCGCGCACTGTCAGGCGCTCAATGTCGAAGTGCAGGCGCTCCTGCGAGCCTGGTCGGCGGCGCGGCCACTGGCGCAGGTTGCCAACCCGGCCGTGATGCTCGACCAGGCGTCGCTGCCCTGGTTCAGCGATCTCAACAAGAGCCTCAACGACACGCTCGACGACGCGGGCTTTCGCAAGCGGATTCGCCATTCGGCGCGGCAGATGCGCACGCTGGCAGCGGAGATCGCGGAGCGGGCGCAGGCCAGCGTCCCGCGCGAAGCCATGTCGGCGCTCGAGGGTTTGCTGGCGGAGGCTGACTTCGGCCCTTTGGAGACCACGGAACACTTGCTCTTCGATTTGCCTGTCGAGGAGCACGTCGTCGCAGCTTGATATGCTCCCGCGCATCATGCGGAAGACTCGATGCTGACAAGACCTGCCCGGATCTGGCCGAGCGAGAGCCTGCCGCTGCCACTGGCGAAGCAGTCTCCGACTTCATACGCGGATCAGCTCGGGCGTTGGTACGGGGACTGCATCGACGACGACCATCGCAAGCGCCATGGTCACTATCTGACACCGATCCCGGTCGCGCAGTTCATGGGAAACCTCGCTGCCGAGGGCAATGGACCAGTCGTCCGATTGCTCGACCCGGCGGCGGGCGCCGGCGTGCTGGCGGCTTCTGCTTGCGAGTCGCTCGCCCTGGCCGAATCGCCGCCTACGCGAATCGAACTGGTCCTGTACGAGATCGATGCCGGACTCGTTCCGGTTCTCGAAGCCAGCATCGCGCACTTGCAGCGTTGGTTGTCGCGCAGGGGCATCGTGCTTGAGCCGCAACTTCACGTCCGCGACTTCGTCCTTGCCAATGCGGGCGCACTCGACGCGAGCCTCTTTCCGCACGACGAGAACTTCGACGCGGTCATTTGCAATCCGCCCTATTTCAAACTCCAACGGTCCGACCCACGCGCGCAGGCATGTCTGCTGGTAGTTCACGGACAGCCCAACGTCTATGGGCTGTTCATGGCCCTCGGCGCGGCGGTTTTGCGTCCTGGCGGTCGCCTTGTTTTCATCACACCGCGGTCATTCGCCAGCGGCCCCTACTTCCAGCGCTTCAGGGCGTGGTTCTTCGATCGCGTCCAGGTGACCGATCTGCACGTTTTCGAATCCCGGACCGAAGCGTTCGAAGCGGTGCTGCAAGAAACTGTCATCACAGCCGGAACTCGCGGCGACCCATCGCCGGATTCTTCGGTCCGTCTCACGATCAGCGGCGGATCGGCTGACATCGGCGCCAGTCGATCCAGAACGTTGCCGATCGACGAGGTGGTTCGAGGCAACGATCGCACGCACCGAATCGTGCATCTGCCCGCCGACGAACGCGACGACCGCGTCCGCCGCATCGTCTCCGAGTGGACAGGCTCTCTGCGCAAGCTCGGGCTGAGCGTTTCCACAGGGCCGGTCGTCGCCTTCAGGGCCAAAGAATTTCTGCGCCATGAGCAAGACGAACACACGGTCCCTCTGCTCTGGTTGCAACACGTCAAGGCGATGGCCAGCCAGTGGCCGCTGGCGACTCGCAAGCCGGAACACATTGAAGACGTGCCGTCGTCACGGCACCTGCTGCTTGCGAATCGCAACTACGTACTCTTGCGCCGCTTCACGGCCAAGGAAGAAGCGCGGCGGCTTGTTGCCGCTCCTTACTTCGCAGAAGCCTTGCCCTGTGAGCGAGTTGGACTCGAGAACCACCTCAACTACATCCATCGACCGAACGGCGCGCTCGGACCGGATGAATGCGTCGGGCTGGCGGCAGTCCTCAACTCGCAACTTCTCGACGCCTATGTGCGGATCAGCAGCGGCAACACGCAGGTCAGCGCGACGGAGTTGCGGGCCTTGCCTTTGCCCACGCTTGCGGTGATCAATCGGATCGGACGCCAAGTCGCGAACGACCCGGCAGACCTAGAGGCGATCGTCGCCCG
>JANXWR010000129.1 GCA_025351025.1 Burkholderiales bacterium
CCGGATGGCGACCGCGCTCGATCTCGATGCAGGCCTCCTTCGCGAATTGCGGCCGGCACCAGTCGGCGCGCCTGGCGCAGTCGGCCAGGGCGGCCAGCGCGTCGAGGGTGGCCAGCGAGCGCGCCACCGCCGAGAGCGGCACGAGCTCGGCGGCCAGCGCGTCGAGCAAGGCGTCGTACAGATGCTTCTCGCGCGCCAGCGAACGCTCGCCGGCGGAGTGCGCCTTGTCCTCGAAGGCCTTCAACTCGGGCGTGATGAAGCGCTCGGCGTTCTTCATCGTCTGGCGGCGCCGGTAGTCGGCCGGGACCTTGTCGGCCTGGCCTTGCGAGACCTCGATGAAGTAGCCGTGCACGCGGTTGAACTGCACGCGCAGGTTGGCGATGCCGCTGCGCTGGCGCTCGCGCGCCTCGAGCACGAGCAGGAAGGCGTCGCTGCCGCGGCCGATGGCGCGCAGCTCGTCTAGCTCGGCGTCGTGGCCGGGCGCGATGACGCCGCCGTCGCGCAGCATCGCCGCCGGCTCCTCGGCCAGTGCGTTGACGAGCAGAGCGACGATGTGCGCCGGCGGCGACAGCGCCTCGGCGCACATCGCGAGCAACAGCGAGCCTTCGGTGGCGACGCTGGCACGCACGCGCGGCAACGCGAGCAGAGTGGCGCGCAGGCCGGACAGCTCACGCGGACGCGCCTGCCGCAGGCCGATGCGCGCGGTGATGCGCTCGACGTCCGCCAGGTGGCGCAGCGAGGCGCGCAGCGCGTCGAGGCCGCTGGCCTGCAGCGTATCTATCGCTTCGTGGCGCTGGCTGGCGATGCGCCGGTCGCGGCGCGGCTGCGTCAGCCAGGTGCGGAGCGTCCGGCTGCCCATGCCGGTGGCGCAGCCGTCGATGGTCGAGAAGAGGGTCGGCGCGTCCTGGCCGCGCAGGGTGCGCGTCAGCTCGAGGTTGTGCTGCGTCGTCGGCGGCAGGTCGATCAGCTCGCTGGCCCGCTGCACCGTCAGTCGCTGCACATGAGCCAGAGCCCGGCCCTGCGTGTGCTCGGCGTAGCTGAGCAAGGCCGCAGCGGCGGCGTGCGCGGTCGTCAGCGACTCGGCACCGAAGCCGGCGAGCGAGGCGACATGCAGTTGCGCGAGGAGCTTGCGCGCGCCGAGGCCAGAGTCGAACTGCCAGGGGGGCCGGCGCGTGATCGTCGTCGTGCCGGGCTCGAACGAGCCTTCGGGCAGATCGCCGGCGACCAGGACTTCAGCCGGTGCCAGGCGCGCGATCCAGCCGGGCAGTTCGGCCTTGCTGCATTCCGAAAGGCCGATCTCGCCGTTCGAGAGTGCCGTCCAGGCCAGGCCGAAGCGACGCGGGCCAAGTGCTATGGCGAGCAGCAGCGCGTCGCTCTTGTCGGCCAGCAGGTCGCTCTCGGTGAGCGTGCCCGGCGTGACGATGCGCACCACTTTGCGCTCCACCGGGCCTTTGTTCAGACCGACTTCGCCGACTTGCTCGCAGATCGCCACCGACTCGCCGAGCTTGACCAGCTTGGCCAGATAGCCCTCGACCGCGTGCACCGGCACGCCCGCCATCGGGATCGGCGCGCCGTTGCTCGCGCCGCGTGCCGTCAAAGTGATGTCGAGAAGGCGCGCTGCCTTCTTCGCGTCGTCGAGAAACAGCTCGTAGAAGTCGCCCATCCGGTAGAACAGCAGTGTCTCCGGATGGTCGGCCTTGATCCGCAGGTACTGAACCATCATCGGCGTGTGCGCCGAGAAATCCGGTTTCCGCTCTTCGGCGGCTTTGCCCTCAGATGTCACGCCATGCTCCATGCCGCCAGGATGGCCGCCCGGCGATGCTACAGATCGGCGCTTCGCCTGCGGCCGACGCCTTCCAGTCCGCGCTTGACGCGGCAGATCGTATCGAGGCACATTGATGTCGAAGGTCGCGAGCATCTCGTTCGCGCGATACGCAGGCTGCAATGACCGACAACATCCAGAACACCCGGGTTCGCGCCGAAACGATCTACCCGAGCTTGCGAGACAGAACGGTCTTCGTCACCGGCGGCGCGACCGGCATCGGCGCATCCATCGTGTCCGCGTTTGCCGCGCAGGGCGCACACGTCGCCTTCATCGATGTCGCGGACGAAGCGAGCCGCGCGCTGGCACAGCAGATCGCCGCGACTGGCCAGGCGCCGCCGTGGTGGCGCGTTCGCGACGTGCGCGACATCGCGGCCCTGCAGGCTGCCATCGTCGAGGCCAGCGACGAGGTCGGCGACATCGCCGTGCTCGTCAACAACGTCGCCAGCGACGACCGGCACAGTCTCGACGAGGTGACGCCGGCCTACTACGACGAGCGCATCGCCATCAACCAGCGGCCGGCGCTGTTCGCGATCCAGGCGGTGCTGCCGGGGATGAAGCGGCTCGGCTTCGGCTCGATCGTCAACCTGGGCTCGATCAGCTGGCAGGCCAAGCAGGGCGGCTTTCCCTGCTACGCGATCGCCAAGTCGTCGGTCAACGGGCTGACCCGCGGGCTTGCCGCCAACCTGGGCAAGGACCGCATCCGCATCAACACCGTCACTCCGGGCTGGGTCATGACCGAGCGGCAGATCAAGCTCTGGCTCGACGCCGAGGGCGAGCGCGAGCTGCAACGCAACCAGTGCCTGCCCGATCGCGTGCAACCGATCGACATCGCCCGCATGGTGCTGTTCCTCGCCTCCGACGACGCGGCAATGTGCACCGCGCAGGAATTCAAGGTCGACGCCGGCTGGACCTGAGCGTGGCGCCTCGAAGGCGATGCGTCAGGCCACTTCGAGCTTGCGCCCGTAGATCGGCAGGCTGGAGGTCTTGAGCGCCCGCATCATCACCTTGGCGGCGGGCGAAGGGATCCGGTCGGTGCGCGTGATGATGCCGAAGTCGTCCATGTGGCAGGGCATCGCCAGCGGCAGCGCCGCGACGATGCCGTGCGCCGCGTAGTAGCGCACCACGTCGGCGGCGAGCACGGCCAGCATGTCGCTCTGCTGCAGCATGCGCGTGACGAAGAGCAGGGCAGCGGTCTCCAGGATATTGGCCGGCGGCGCCAGCCCTTCTTCCTGGAACATGAGCTCGAAGCGATGGCGCAGCACGCTGCCGGCCGGCGGCACGATCCAGGCGGCGGCGGCGACGTCGCGCAGCGAAAGCCCGGCGACGCCGAGCAGCGGATGGCCGGGCCGTGCCACGGCGCAGACCGGCTCTTCGGTGAGCCGCTCGTAGCGCAGCTGCGACTTGTCGTGCTGGGCAAACAGGCGGGCGACGAGGATGTCGAGCTTGCCCTGCGCCAGCCGCTCGAGCAGCACGTCGCTGGTCTCGATCTCGAGGGCGACGCGCAGGTTGGGATGCTCTTGCTTGACCAGCGCCACCGCCGGCGGCAGCAGCATCAATCCCGGCGAGGTGATAGCGCCGACGCTGACCTGGCCGAAGCGTCCGGCCTTCAGCGCGTTGATCTCGTCGTGCGCCTGGTCGAGCGTGGCGAGCGCGACGCGGGCGTGGCGGATCATGGTCTCGCCGTAACGGGTCGGCCGCATGCCGCGCGGCAAGCGGTCGAAGAGCGGCACCTGCAAGGCGTCTTCCATGTCCTTGAGCAGCTTCGATGCGGCCGGCTGGGTCGTGTTCAGGACCTGGGCGGCGCGATGGATGTTGCCCTCTTCGGCGATCGCCACCAGCAGCGGTAGCTGCCGGGTCTTGAGCCGGGCCTTGATGAACCAGTGAATGTCGTGGGCCATGGGGTTTTCCAGAATTCGGCGACCGGTATCGATTGTGTCGAATTCAGTATTGGATCGATACTGGTTCTCTTCCTAGACTTGGCCCCGCCAAGGTTTCGAATATTCCAAAGGAGACGACATGACAGTCCAAAGACGCACCCTGCTCGCCTCGGCCGCGGCCGCCGCTCTCGCCGGCGGCCTGCCTCTCGCGGCAATGGCCCAGAAGAAGATCGTGCTCGGCTTCAGCCAGGTCGGCGCCGAGAGCGAATGGCGCACCGCCAACACCGAGTCGATCAAGTCGGCCGCCAAGGACGCGGGCATCGACCTGAAGTTCTCCGACGCTCAGCAGAAGCAGGAGAACCAGATCAAGGCGATCCGCTCGTTCATCGCCCAGAAGGTCGACGTGATCGCCTTCTCGCCGGTGGTCGAGTCGGGCTGGGACACGGTGCTCCTCGAAGCCAAGGCGGCGAAGATCCCGGTCATCCTGAGCGACCGCGCCGTCGACTCGAAGGACACCTCGCTCTACGTCACCTTCATGGGCTCCGACTTCACCGAAGAGGGCCGCAAGGCCGGCCGCTGGCTGGTCGAGAAGGAGAAGAACGAGAAGGGCCCGGTCAACATCGTCGAGCTGCAGGGCACGGTCGGTTCGGCGCCGGCGATCGACCGCAAGAAGGGCTTCGAGGAGATCATCAAGTCGGACCCGAAGTTCAAGATCATCCGCTCGCAGACCGGCGACTTCACCCGGGCCAAAGGCAAGGAAGTGATGGAAGCTTTCCTCAAGGCCGAGGGCAAGAAGATCAACGTGCTGTTCGCCCACAACGACGACATGGCGATCGGCGCGATCCAGGCGATCGAGGAAGCGGGCCTCAAGCCGGCGAAGGACATCATCATCGTCTCGATCGACGGCGTGAAGGGCGCGTTCGAGGCGATGATCGCCGGCAAGCTCAACGTCAGCGTCGAATGCAGCCCGCTGCTCGGGCCGCAGCTGATGTCGGCAGCCAAGGACGTCGTCGCCGGCAAGTCGGTGCCCAAGCGCATCGTCACCACGGAAGGCATCTTCCCGATGGAGGTCGCGGCCAAGGAATTCCCGAGCCGCAAGTACTGATCCCGACTGTCAGACTCGGCGGCAGGGCCGGCCGCCGAGCGCGCCGGCGTTCTTGAGGCACGAGAACCTGGGCGACGATGGGCGATCCGGCAGGCCAATCCCTCCTCGAGCTCCGGGGCATCGACAAGCGCTTCGATGCGGTCGCGGCCCTGAGCGACGTGCGCTTCAGCCTGCGCGCCGGCGAGATCCATGCGCTGATGGGGCAGAACGGCGCCGGCAAGTCGACGCTGATCAAGGTGCTCACCGGCGTGCTCGACGCCGACGCCGGCGAGATCCGGCTCGGCGGGCGCGCCATCCGACCGGCATCGCCCCTCGATGCTCAAAAGCTCGGCATCAGCACCGTCTACCAGGAGGTCAATCTCTGCCCGAACCTCTCGGTGGCGGAGAACATCTTTGCCGGCCGCTATCCGCGTTGCGGCGCGATGCAGGGCTGGCGCATCGACTGGACCGCCGTACACCGCCGCTCGAGCGAGCTGCTGGCGCGACTCGGCCTCAACATCGACGTCGCGCAACTGCTCTCGAGCTGCTCGGTGGCGGTGCAGCAGATGATCGCCATCGCCCGCGCCCTCAACGTCGAGGCGCGCGTGCTGATCCTCGACGAGCCGACCTCGAGCCTCGACGACGACGAGGTGCAAAAGCTCTTCGCGGCGATGCGCCGGTTGCGCGGCGAAGGCATGGCGATCGTCTTCGTGACGCACTTCCTGAACCAGATGTACGCGGTTTCGGACCGCGTCACGGTCCTGCGCAACGGCCGCTGGGTCGGCGAATGGGCTTGCGCCGAGCTCGGCCCGCAGGCACTCATCTCGGTGATGCTCGGCCGCGAGTTCGCGGTCCACGACCAGGGCGCGGCGCCGCTGCCGCCGAGCGTGGCCGATGCGCCGGCGCTTCTTGAAGCCGAGGGTCTCGGCCAGTCCGGCCGCCTCCATCCGGTCGACCTGCGCCTGCGCGCCGGTGAGATCGTCGGCCTCGCCGGCCTGCTCGGCGCCGGCCGCACCGAGCTCGCACGACTGCTGTTCGGCCTGGAGGCGGCGGACCGCGGGCGCCTCTGCATCGACGGCGAGGTCGTGAAGTTTTCCAGCCCAGGCGACGCCATCGCGCACGGCCTGGGCCTCTGCCCGGAAGACCGCAAGACCGACGGCATCGTCGCCGAGTTGACGCTGCGCGAGAACATCGCTTTGGCCTTGCAGGCGCAGCGCGGCGTGTGGCGCTTTCTGTCGCGGGCCGAGCAGGCGGCGTTGGCCGATCGGTTCGTCATGGCGCTCGGCATCCAGACGGCGGGCATCGAGACGCCGATCGGCCTGCTCTCCGGCGGCAACCAGCAGAAGGCGATGATCGCGCGCTGGCTCGCGGTGGCGCCGCGCCTGCTCATCCTCGACGAGCCGACGCGCGGCATCGACGTCGCCGCCAAGCAGGAGATCATGGACGAGCTCCTGCGCCTGGCCGAGACCGGCATGGCGGTGCTCTTCATCTCATCGGAGATGAGCGAGGTGGTGCGCGTCTCGCATCGCATCGCCGTGCTGCGCGACCGCCGCAAGGTCGGCGAATTGCCCGGCGGCAGCAGCGAGGACACGATCTACGCGCTGATCGCGGCGGAGCACGAGCATGGCTGAGGCCGCGCAACGGCAGCTCGCCGCGGCGCTGCGCCATCGCCTGGCCTGGCCGTTGCTGACGTTGGTCCAGCTGCTCGCCGTCAACGCGATCTTCAACGCCGACTTCCTGCACATCGAGTGGCGCGCCGGTCACCTCTACGGCAGCCTGATCGACATCTTGAACCGCGCCGCGCCGCTGGCGCTGGTGGCGATGGGCATGACGCTGGTCATCGCCACGCGCGGCATCGACATCTCCGTCGGCGCGGTCGTCGCCATCGCCGCGGCGCTGGCGGCCTGGATGATCGGCGGCGCGCTGGTCGTGGTCGACGGCGTGGCCACGCATGTCAGCCGCTTCCCGATGCCGCTGGCGATCCTCGCTGCGATCGCCGCGGCCGGCCTCTGCGGGCTCTGGAACGGCGTGCTCGTCGCGCGCGTCGGCATGCAGCCGATCATCGCCACGCTGATCCTCATGGTCGCCGGCCGAGGCATCGCCCAGCTCATCACCGGCGGCCAGATCATCACGATCTACTACGCGCCGTTCTTCTTTCTCGGCAGCGGCCATCTGCTCGGCCTGCCGTTCTCGCTCTTCATCGCCGCGGCGGTGTTCGCGGCGCTGTACCTGGCGCTGACGCGCACCGCCCTCGGCCTCTTCATCCAGGCGGTCGGCATCAACCCGAGCGCGGCCCGCGTCGCCGGCATCGAGGCGCGGCGCATCGTCGTCGGCGTCTATGCGTTCTGCGGTGCCTGCGCCGGCCTGGCCGGCCTGCTCATCAGCTCGAACGTGAAGAGCGCCGACGGCAACAACGCCGGCCAGTTGCTCGAGCTCGACGCCATCCTCGCCGTCACGCTCGGCGGCACGGCGCTGACCGGCGGCCGCTTCAGCCTGGTCGGCAGCGTCATCGGCGCGCTCATCATCCAGACCCTGACCTACGCGATCTACTCGCTCGGCGTGCCGCCCGAGATCAACCTCGTCGTCAAGGCGGTCGTCGTCTTCTTCGTCATGTTGCTGCAGTCGGCCGAGTTCAGGCATGCGCTGCGCGGCTGGGTGCGCCGGCCCGGCGGGCGTGGGCTGGCCCGATGAGCGCCGTCATGCCGCAAGCCCGGTCCCTGCGCCAGGCCCGCTACCTGCCGCTGGCCGCCACGGTCTCGCTGTTCGGGGCGATGGCCAGCTTCGGCTCGCTCTCGTACACCGGGTTCTTCTCGGCCCAGGTCTTCCTCAACCTCTTCATCGACAACGCCTTCCTGATCATCGTCGCGGTCGGCATGAGCTTCGTCATCCTGTCCGGCGGCATCGACCTCTCGGTCGGCTCGGTGATCGCCCTGACGACGATGGTCTCGGCAGCGCTTGTCGAGCAGCACGGCTGGAGCCCGTGGCTGGTGCTGCCGCTGGTGCTGGCCATGGGCACGGCCTTCGGCGCGACGATGGGCTTGCTGATCGAACGCTTCCGCCTGCAGCCCTTCATCGTCACCCTGGCCGGCATGTTCATGGCGCGCGGCCTCTGCTACCTGATCAGCATCGATTCGATCAGCATCACCAATCCGTTCTACACGGCGGTCTCGCAGTGGCGCATTCCGGTCTGGGGCGAGGCATCGATCTCGGTCGGCGCGGTGATCGCCATCGTCGTGCTGCTGGCCGCCGTGTTCGTTGCCCACTGCACGCCGTTTGGCCGCGCCGTCTACGCCGTCGGCGGCAGCGAGAGCTCGGCGATGCTGATGGGCCTGCCAGTGCGCTCGACGCTGATCGGCGTCTACACGCTGTCGGGCTTCTGCTCGGCGCTGGCCGGCGTCGTCTTCACCTTCTACATGCTATCGGGCTACGGATTACACGCCGTCGGTCTCGAGCTCGACGCGATCGCCGCAGTGGTGATCGGCGGCATCCTGCTCACCGGCGGTGTCGGCTACGTCGCTGGCACCCTGTTCGGCGTGCTCATGCTCGGCATCATCCAGACGCTGATCTCGTTCGACGGGACGCTCAGCTCGTGGTGGACACGCATCGTCGTCGGCGCGCTGCTGTTCGTGTTCTGCCTGCTGCAGCGGCTGTTCACGGCACGCGCCGCCGCGGTTCGCGTTTAGTGCGAACAGGCCCTAGGCGGCTGGTGTCGCGCCTTCGGCAGCGGTCGCGGCCACGGTCGAATACGGTGCGAGCATCTGCACCAGTTGGCCGTAGATCTTGGGGCTGCCGGCGACGACCTCGCGGCGGTGCAGGAAGTCGGCTTCGCCGGTGAAGTTGCCGACCAGGCCGCCCGCTTCGGTGACGAGCAGCGAACCGGCGGCGACGTCCCATGGCAAGAGGCCCGTCTCGAAGAAGCCGTCGTACCAGCCGGCCGCGACATAGCAGAGGTCGAGCGCGGCGGCGCCGGGCCGGCGCATGCCGGCGCAGCTCTTCATCACGGTCTCGAACATCTTCAGGTAGTGGCCGAAGTCGTCGCCTTTGCGAAACGGAAAGCCGGTGCCGATCAGGGCATCGGCGATGCGCGTGCGCTTGGCGACGCGCAGCCGCTTGTCGTTGAGAAAGGCGCCGCGGCCCTTGGTGGCATAGAACAGGTCGTTGCGCGCCGGGTCGTAGACGACGGCCTGCTGCATCAGGCCGCGGAACGACAGGCCGATCGAGACCGCATAAGTCGGCAGGCCATGGATGAAATTGGTCGTGCCGTCGAGCGGGTCGATGATCCAGACGTACTCGCTGTCGCGGGCGCCGCGGGTCGAGCCCGACTCCTCGGCGAGGATGCCGTGGCCGGGGTAGGCGCCAAGCAGGACGTCGATGATCGCTGCCTCGGCGGCGTGGTCGACCTCGGTGACGAAGTCGTTCGGCGCCTTGGTGTTTACCTGCAGCCGATCGAGGTCGAGCGAGGCTCGGTTGATGATCGCCCCGGCGGCTCGCGCCGCCTTGATGGCGATGTTGAGCATGGGATGCAGCGCTTGCGACATGGTGGGGCTTGGTGGGTGGCGAGGCGCGGCAAGGCGGCTCGCAGCAGCGCGGCTGCAAAATGAACGACCTCGAATTTTAACGGCGAGATGAATCCCAAGGACCCGACGCGCTTCATCCTGGTCGGCACCAGCCATGCCGGCAACGTCGGCGCCGCGGCGCGGGCGATGAAGGTGATGGGCTTCGCCGAGCTCGTCCTGGTCGCGCCACGCTGGCCCGACGTGCTGCAGCGCGAGGAGGCGATTGCCATGGCCAGCGGCGCCACCGACGTGCTCGCCGGCGCGCGCGTCGTCGCCACGCTGGGCGAGGCACTCGACGGCATCACCTGGGCCTGCGCCACGGCGATGACGCCGCGCGACTTCGGCCCGCCGACCTTCGCGCCGCGCGCGCTCTTCGCCAAGCTGGCCGAGGGTGCGCACCGCGTCGCCTTCGTGTTCGGCTCGGAGCGCTTCGGCCTGTCGAACGACGACCTCTACACCTGCCACGCCTGCCTTTCGATCCCGACCGATCCGCACTACGGCTCGCTCAACCTCGCCCAGGCGGTGCAGCTCATCGCCTACGACTGGCGCCAGGCGCAGGGCGGCTTTCCGGTCGAGGCGCGCGCCACCGAGGGCATGACAGCCGACGCCGCCGCCGTGCGCGGCCTGATCGCGCACTGGCAGGAATCGCTGACGACCCTGGGCTTTCTCGACCCGAAGGCGCCGCGCAAGCTCATGTCACGACTGCATCGCCTGGCCAACCGGGCCGGGCTCACCGTGGAAGAGGTGCAGATCCTGCGCGGCATCGCCCGAGCAATCGACGAGCGTTCCCGCTAGACTGCCCCGCACAAGCTTCTGCGACGCCATCATGTTCACCCGCCTGCGCGAAGACATCGCCTGCATCCGCGAGCGCGACCCGGCCGCCCGGTCGTCGTGGGAAGTGCTG
Source organism: Burkholderiales bacterium (assembly GCA_025351025.1). Classification (GTDB taxonomy): domain Bacteria; phylum Pseudomonadota; class Gammaproteobacteria; order Burkholderiales; family Burkholderiaceae_C; genus Schlegelella_A. The sequence goes on from JANXWR010000129.1 coordinate 10,247, forward strand.
ACGTGTTATCCGGGCCTGCACGCGATCGTCATGCATCGGTGGGCGGCCTGGTGGCTGCGCCACGGCTTTCACTGGATGGCGCGCTGGACTTCGCATTCGGCGCGCTTCTTCACCGGCATCGAGATCCACCCGGGCGCGAGGATCGGTCGCCGCGTCTTCATCGACCACGGCATGGGTGTCGTCGTCGGCGAGACCGCCGAGATCGGCGACGATTGCACGATCTACCAGGGCGTGACGCTCGGCGGCACGTCGCTGACCAAGGGCGCCAAGCGGCATCCGACACTGGGCCGCGGCGTCATCGTCGGTGCCAATTCGCAGGTGCTCGGCGGCTTCACGGTCGGCGACGGCGCGCGGGTCGGCTCGGGCGCGGTCGTCATGAAGCCGGTGCCTACGGGTGCGACGGCGGTCGGTAACCCGGCGCGCATCATCCAGGCCGAAACCGATGCGACGCGCGAAGCGTCGGCGGCGAAGATGGGGTTTTCGGCCTACGGCATCACGCAAGGCGACGATCCGGTGTCGCAGGCGATGAAGGGGCTGATCGACAACGCCTCGGGCCACGAGCACCAGATCGCCTTGCTCTGGCAGGCGATCGAGAAGCTCTCGGCGCGCTCGCGCGAATTGCCAAGCGAGGACTGCGTGCCGGGCGAGGCGCATACGACCGAGAACTTCGACGCCGAGCGGCTGAACCGTCTCGTGAAGTGATCGGCCGCAGCGCCCTTGTCATCCTGAGCGAAGCGAAGGATCTCGGAGTCGGTGTGGCGCGAAGGTCGAGGTCCTTCGCTGACGCTCAGGACGACAGGGGTGTTCGGATCGCCGACTTCGGCCGGAACACCTTGCACACGGCGTCGTCGGTTTCGAGGTAGGGGCCGCCGATCAGGTCGATGCAGTAGGGCACCGCGGCGAAGATGCCCGGCACCGGTGGCGTCGCGTCGCGCATGCCTTCGAGCGTTTCGGCGATCGCCTTGGGCTGGCCCGGCAAGTTGATGACCAGCGCCTGGTCGCGGATCACGGCGACCTGGCGCGACAGGATCGCCGTCGGCACGAAGCTGAGGCTGATGCGCCGCATCTGCTCGCCGAAGCCAGGCATCACTTTGGTGGCAATGGCGAGCGTCGCTTCCGGCGTCACGTCGCGCGGTGCCGGGCCGGTGCCGCCGGTCGTCAGCACGAGGTCGCAACGCGCCACGTCGACCAGCTCGCAAAGCGTCGCCGAGATTGTCGCTTCGTCGTCGGGGATGAGGCGCGTTTGCCAGTCGATCGGATTGAGCAGCGCGCGGCCGAGCCAGTCGCGCAGCGCTGGAATGCCCTTGTCTTCGTAGACACCGGTCGAGGCGCGATCGCTGACCGAGACCAGGCCGATGCGGACGGCATCGCGCGGCGGGGCGGACTCAGACACCGGTCTGCTCCTGCTCGCGAATGAACTGGAAAAGCTCGCGAAACGCGCGTCCGCTGCGTCGCTCCGGCGCCTGGGCGGCGTCCTTGCGGGCGTTGCGCACGAGAGCGCGCAAGCGCTGCGTGTCGACACCGACGTGCTCGCTGGCGAAGCGCGTCGCGGCATCGTCTTCGGCGATCAGCTCGGCACGCCAGCGCTCGGCCTGGTGCAGGGCCAGCGAGTCCTGGGCGCGGCCGAGCTCGAGCTCGCCCACGGCCTGGCGCAGCGGCTCGACGTCGGCCGATCGCATCAGCTTGCCGATCAGCTGCATCTGCCGGCGCCGCGCTTCATGGGTGCGGATGCGCTTGTAGGCGGCGATCGCGTCGAGCAAGGGCTCGGCCAGGCCGAGGCCGGCCAGCCTCGCGTCGGAAAGCTCGACCAGCGCGGCACCGAGCGATTGCAGCTCGTGCGAGTCCTCCTTGCGACGGGTCTTGCTCGGCCTTTGCAGGCGCAGCAGGTTCTCGTTCGGGGCGGCGTCTTCGCCGGCTGCGGAGGGGAGGTCGGGGCGGGGTCGCACGAAGGCGAGAAGGCGTTCTTGGGGGTCGTCGTTATCATAGCCGCCGCCTCTTGCCCGGCCCTTGCGCGTGCCGGCGCCGCAACCAAAGCCTCCATGCCTTCCCGCTCCCCCGCCCGCTCCCTGTCTCCGTCCGACTTCGCCTACACCCGCGAGCGCTTTCGCGAGCTCACCGAAAGCGCGCTGGCGACGGCCCGCTCGCTCGGCGCCAGCGACGCCGTCGCCGAGGTCTCCGAAGGCGTGGGCCTTTCGGTCTCGGTGCGCAAGGGCGAGACCGAGAACGTCGAGCGCAATCGCGACAAGTCGATCAGCGTCACGGTCTACGCGGGCCAGCGTCGAGGCAATGCGAGCTCGTCGGACTTCTCGCCGGCGGCGCTCGAGCAGACGGTCCGCGCCGCCTGGGACATCGCCCGCTTCACCGCCGAAGACACGGCGGCGGGGCGCCCCGACGCCGACGACCTGGCGACCGGCGCGTCGGCCGAGCGCGACCTCGATCTGTTCCACCCGTGGCCGATCGACGCCGAGGCGGCGATCGCCATCGCCACCGAATGCGAGGCCGCCGCGCTCGGCGTCGACCGCCGCATCACCAACTCCGAAGGTGCCGGCGTCTCGGCCCAGCAATCGCACTTCTATGCCGCCAACACGCGCGGCTTCGGGGCCGGCTATGCCAGCTCGCGCCACTCGGTCTCGGTGGCGCCGATCGCCTCGCTGCCGAAGAAGGGTGGCGACGACATGCAGCGCGACGCCTGGTACACGTCGATGCGCTCGGCCGACGAGCTTGCGGCGCCGGCCGCGGTCGGCCGCTATGCCGCCGAGCGCGCGCTGTCGCGGCTGGGCTCGCGCAAGATCAAGACCTGCGAAGTGCCGGTGCTCTACGAATCGTCGCTCGCCACCGGGCTGCTCGGCGCCTATGTGCAGGCGACCAGCGGCGGCTCGCTCTATCGCAAGTCGTCGTTCCTCGAGGGCTGCCTCGGCAAGGCGGTGCTCGCCGACCACCTCGACGTGCGCGAGGATCCGCACCTGCAGCGCGGCAAGGGCAGCGCGCCCTTCGACGACGAAGGTGTGGTGACGAAGCGGCGCGACATCGTCAGCGCCGGCGTTGCCGAGACCTACTTCCTCTCGAGCTACTCGGCGAGGAAGCTCGGCATGAAGACGACCGGCCACGCCGGCGGCTCGCACAACCTCGTCTTCAGCTCGCGCCACACCGCGCCCGGCGACGACCTGCCGGCGATGCTCCGAAAGCTCGGCCGGGGGCTGTTCGTCATCGAGCTGATGGGGCAGGGCGTCAACTACGTCACCGGCGACTATTCGCGCGGCGCAGCCGGCTTCTGGGTCGAAGGCGGCGAGATCGCCTATCCGGTGCACGAGATCACGATCGCCGGCAACCTGCGCGAGATGTTCAAGCAGATCGTCGCCGTCGGTGCCGACCTCTACACCACCGGCAGCAAGACGACCGGCTCGGTGCTCGTCGAGCGCATGAAGATCGCCGGCGCCTAGCTGCGTTGACACGCAGGCGCGACAGGGTGCCGCGCGGGTAAATCCCGGTGAGTGCGGGAAAGCGCGCTTTCTAGAATCCGGCGCGACCGAAACTCACCTACGTTCCCAGGAGACTCCGCATGCAGCGTCGTTCATTCATTCGCAAGACCGGTCTGGCGGGCGTCATCGCCGCCGGCGCGGCGCCTGCCATCGTCAACGCCCAGGCGAACATCCGCTGGCGCCTGGCGTCCAGCTTTCCGAGGTCGCTCGACACGCTCTTCGGCGCCGCCGAGGTGTTCGCGAAGAAGGTCAGCGACATGACCGGCGGCAAGTTCGCGATCTCCACGCATGCGGCCGGCGAGCTGATGCCTGCGTTCGGCGTGGTCGACGGCGTGCAGGCGGCGACGGTCGAGATTGCGCACACGGCGCCCTACTATTTCTTCGGCAAGGACGAGGTCTTCGCCCTCGGCTGCGCGATTCCGTTCGGCCTCAACTCGCGGCAGATGACGGCC
>JANXWR010000137.1 GCA_025351025.1 Burkholderiales bacterium
CGCTCGTAGTGCGTGCTGATTAGCTCGAACAGGGCCGACGTTTCGGCCTGATCCTTGGTGACGTAGGCCAGATCGTCGAGGATAAGCACGTCGAAGTGACCCAGGCGCGTCAAAGCCGCTTCGAGTGCAAGTTCGCGGCGCGCGACCTGGAGTCGCTGGACCAGGTCCGACGTGCGCGCGAAGAGCACGCGCCAACCCTTCTCCAGCAAGGCCAGGCCGATGGCCGACGACAAGTGCGACTTGCCGCCACCCGGAGGCCCGAGCAGAAGGACGTTGGCGCCGTTGCGCAACCACTCGTCGCCGGCGCACAGCGCCATCACCTGGGCCTTGGAGACCATCGGCACGGAGTTGAAGTCGAAGTTGTCGAGCGTCTTGCCGGGCAGCAGCTTGGCCTCGCCCAGATGCCGCTCAATGCGCCTGCAGTCCCGCTCAGCCAGCTCGTTCTCGGCAATCACCGTGAGCAGCCGGGCGGCCGGCCAACCCTCCTTGTCCGACTGCTCGGCGAAGCTTTCCCAGATCTGCTCGGTGGCCGGCATGCGCAGTTCCGACAGCAGCAGCGTCAGCCGTGCAGCATCGAAGGTCTCGCTCATGCCGCAACCCCCATGCCCGACTCCACAAAGACGTCGTAGGAGCTCAGCGGCACCAGTTGCACCGAGACCTCCGGCAGGCGCGCCGGATCGGGCGCGAAGCGGGCCAGCAAGGCGTTGATGTCGGGCAGCCGCCGGCGCTCCAGATCGTCGGCCAGCACGCCCGCCAGCTGCGCTTCGCAGGACCGGTCGTGCGCCAGGCTCAGCAACGCGACCATCAGTTTGCAGGCAGCCCGCTCGGCCATCTCCTGGCGCAGGAACTCGAACATCAGCCGGTAGGCCTCCCGGGGGAAGAGCTGATCGCGGTAGACCGGACTGAGGAGTGCCATTGGCTTGCGCAGAAGGGCATGGATGACTTGGTGGTAGTCGACGACGTGGCCATGCTTGCCGTTGGCGCCGCCCCGACCGCGCTCCAGCGTCATGAGCAAGGTTGCACCCAGCGGCAGATCGAGCCGGTCGTCATACAGCCGAACCCGCAACCGGTGTCCGATCAGCCGCGATGGCACGGTGTAGAAGACCTTGCGCAAGGTGAAGCCGCCCGAGGAGGTCACGTAGACGAAGGTCTCCTCGTAGTCGCAGGTGCGCGCCCGAGGTAATGGCTGCAGCAGCGCCCGTTCGGCGTCGATCCGCTTGCTGTTGCGGGCGTTCTTGCGGCTGACGATCTCTTCGATGAAGCGACGGTAGGCCGCCAGGTCGGCGAAGTCCAAGGCACCGCGCAGCAGCAGCGCGTCGTGCACCGCGCTCTGCAGGTGCCCGTGAGCGCTCTCGATGGAGCCGTTCTCGTGGGCCACCCCGCGGTTATTGCGGGTGGGCTCCATCAGGTAGTGCGCGCACAACGCGTTGTAGCGCGAGGTCAGGTCCTCTCGCGCATCGCGCGTCGAGATTGCGGAACGCCGCCGACAGGCTGTCGCTGCGGTGCTCTCGCGGCGCGCCTCCCAGCGCCCAGAGCGCGTTCTACAGGCCTTCGGCCAACGCCACGTAGCTCTCGCCGCCCAGGATGACGTGGGCATGCTCGAAGCCGGAGCACACGAGACGGAAGTGATAAAGGCGATGGTCCAGTGGCAGGCCGAGCACCGTGACGCCCAAGTCGACCATGTCGGTGAAGTCCGATAGCCCCATGCAGCCGGCTTCGTGCACCTGGCGGAACATCACCTCGCGCTCTTCGCCATCCGATGCAGGACGTACGTCCGCAATTCGATCAGGCGAACTGGAACTGCCGACCCACAGCCGTCGTACATCTCGCCGAATGTATCGCCCGTAAGCTGACGCTCGTCGCGACTCCGCGAATCCAAGCGCCAGAGCGATGTTTTGTCACATCCCTCGATGCAACGCACACTGCTTCCGTCAGGACTTGCTGCAAGCACATCGCGCCCGACGCCGACCGCGGTCACTGCGCTCGGTCACCCCGCGTAGTCACGGTATCGAACGATTCCCGGGATCAGGACGCGCCGCACTGTCGCGCGATCAACCCTTCCGCGTGGGCCGGCGAGAGGATCCGTCGAGGATTTAAGGCGCTCGCGCGTTGAACCTCGTCGTCGCGACCACGCGTTGGAGTCCGCCAGAAAGCTCTCGACTACCGGCATTGGCGCTACCGTGATCCCAAGACTGGGCGCGTCGCGTCGAACCCTGTTCCAGCTGACCGAGGCGGAAGCTCGGAGACTGCCGGAGGCCGAGCGAGGCCCGGCTCGATATTGTTGGGTGAGGTCGAAGCCGACGACTTCCCCGATACCGGGCTGATGTGCCTCCGGCCGTGGCCGGCGAACTTGTGGGCCTCCCCAAGCCGTTGCCTGGCAGCCGCTTCACATATCCGCCCTCAATGCCCGGCCATGTGGCTGCCCACGACCGACAGGTCGGCGTCCGCTCGAAGGGTCTTGTACACGATCTTGCCGTTGAACATGACGACGATGGTGTCCGCGAGCTCGAACAGCTCGTCGAGGTCTTCGCTGACCAGCAGGATCGCGGCGCCTTGGTTGCGCGCTTGCATCAGCTCCGCGCGGATGCTGGCGGTGGCGGCGAAGTCGAGCCCGAAGCACGGATTGGCCGCGATCAGCACTTCGATGTCTCCCGACAGCTCGCGCGCGAGCGCCATCCGCTGCACATTGCCGCCCGACAACGTTCGCGCCAGAGTGTCGGGCGAGGACGTGTGGATGCGGTAGCGCCGGATCAGCTCCATGGCGAAGCTGCTGGCGGCGCGGCGGTTGAGGAAGCCGCGGCCGATCGTGTAGCCGGGCTGATCGAACTTCTTCATGATCAGGTTGTCGGCCACGCTCATGCCCGGCACGCAGGCGTTGCGCAGGGGTTCCTCCGGAAGGCAGGCGATCTTGTGGCGCAGCATCTGGGTGCGTGTCGGCGTGTAGGCCTCGCCATGCACGAAGAGGCGTCCCGCCGTCGCGACGCGCTGCCCCGCAAGCACCTCGACGAGTTCCGCCTGCCCGTTGCCGGAGACACCCGCCACGCCGACGATCTCGCCGGAATGCACGGTCAGGGATACGTCGTCGACGGCTTGGTGACCCTTGTCGTTCAAGGCGCAGAGCGCTTGCATGCGCAGCCTTTCGCTGCCGCGCGGGTTGGCGACGCGCTCGGCCGGCCCGGGCAGCTCGACGCTTCCGACCATCATGCCGGCAAGCTGCTTCGGACCCAGGTCGCGCGTCGTTCCGGAACCGGCGACGCGTGCGCGGCGCAGCACGGTCACGTCCGCAGCGAAGGCCATGACTTCGCGAAACTTGTGGGTGATTATGAGCACCGAGATCTGCCCGGCGAGCGTCATCCGGTGCAACAGCGACAGCACCTCGTCGGCCTCCGAGGGCGTCAGCACGGACGTCGGCTCGTCGAGAAAAAGTATCCGGCAGCCGAGATAGAGCTGCTTCAGGATCTCGACCTTCTGCCGCTCGCCCGCCGCGAGGCTGCTCACCGGCGCCGCGAGGTCGAGCTTGAAGGGCATGTCCTTGATGAACTCGCGCAGCCGTGCGCTTTCACTTGCCCAGTCGATCAGCAGCGGCAGGTCGGGCCGCGCGAGCAAGAGGTTCTCGGCCACGGTCATCTGCGGCACCAGTGTGAAGTGCTGGTACACCATGCCGATGCCGAGCGCATGAGCGTGGCGCGGGGTGCGAATGGATTGCGCCACGCCGTCGAGGAGCACCTCCCCCCTTTCGGCGTTGTGATAGCCCATCACGCACTTGACGAGCGTGCTCTTGCCCGCGCCGTTCTCGCCCAGGAGCGCATGGAACGTTCCCGGGTCGAGGATCAACGAGACATCGTCCAGCGCCAGCAGCGAGCCAAAGCGCTTGGTCATGCCCTGAACCTCAAGCCGGGGCGCAGGGCCGGCGCGAGGCCTTCCCAGCCGTGCGGGATCCGCCTCGAGAACCCCCGCGCCGGATTCGGTGGCGATCGTCGCTCCTTCGGTCGATGTGGACTTTTAGCGCGATCGCGCGAGGTGCTCTACTAGCTGCTTCTCTTCCCGGCCGCGGCAGGGCCGCGGTATCTGCGTTCCGGCGCAGGAAAGCCGCAGCTCGTGCCGTCGACGACCTTCACGCTGGCCTCCCACGGCAGCCGGTACTCGCCGGCGACCAAGTCGCGCATGTAGGTGTACGGGCAGTCCTGCGCGCCGCCCTTGACGGCGACGTAGCCGCGCCGGGCGAACTGGTAGATGTTGTTCTCGACGCCCCATTCGGCGCGCGCTTCGCGCACGAGGTCGGGACGCACCTCGCAGGTGATGATCTCGTCCGGCCGATGGCTGCCGTTCTCGAGGACTGTGCCGTCGAAGTTGCAGAACATGCCCTCGCCCATGGAGTCGAAGGTGCCGTCGCTGCCGCACATGCACACACTGGCGGTGACCATCAGGTTGCAAAAGGCGTTGGCCTGGTTGGTGACGCGCCAGGAGTGGCGGATGGGCGCCGTGTACCCAGCGGTGCGAATCATGATCTCGGCGCCCTTGTAGGCGGCTTCGCGCGCCATCTCGGGGAACATCCCGTCATGGCAGATGATGAGTGCGATTTTCGAGCCGTTCGGCCCGTTGCAGACCGGCACGCCGAGGTCCCCCGGCTCCCACGGCTCGACCGGCACCCACGGGTGCAGCTTGCGGTAGTAGAGCTTGATGGCGCCCTGGTCGTCGATGATCAGGCCGCTGTTATACGGGTTGCCCTCGGGGTTGAGTTCCATGATGGAAAAGCAGCCCCAAATGCGGTTCTCGATGCACGCGACCTTGAACGCCCCCACCTCCGGCCCGTCGAGCCGGCACATGATCGCCGCGTTGGTGTCCATCGACAGGCCATGGAGCGAGTACTCGGGAAACACGACCAGGTCCATGGTCGACATGTTGCGCCGCGCCTTCGCCACCATGTCGCTGATCCGGCGCGTCTGCACCGCCAGGTCGGCAGGCGTCTTGACGACGGGCAGCTGAAGCTGCACCAGGCCCATCACGACGCCGTTGGGGGACTTGTTGAGACCGCTGAGTCCGCTCATTTGTTTCGTTTCCCTGCCTGATAGGCCTGCCTGATAGGGCCGCGCCGGCTATGCTGCCGCCGGCGTCGTTGCGGCTGCATTTTACGTCGCGAGCAGGGTCGGCCGGCGTTGGCGCAAGTACCGATGGAGGAGGGCGCGAAGCGGACTACATTGGGTTCGCGACCCCGCCTCGAGCTGAGTCCTCGTGCGGCGAGGATCGGGGTCGCAAGTTCCCACAAATCCGTGCAACGCACACTTCACCGCCCGACGCCGGCGCGGTCTCAGCAGTTGCCGCGCACTGTCCCAAGGACGGAGGAAGCTACGATGACCCATCACCACCACACCTCGCGCAGGCGTTTCATCAAGACCGTGACGGCCGGCGCGACCGGGGTGCTCGCGTATCCGTTCGCTGTGAGCGACGCCTTCGCGGCTGACAATCTGGTCGTCGGTGCCCTCTACGTCGGGCCCAAATCCGACTACGGCTGGAACCAATCGCACGCCGAAGGCGTGGCCACGCTGCGTAAGCTCGGCATCAAGGTCATCGAGGAGGAACGCGTTCCGGAGACGATCCAGGTCGCCAAGAGCATGGAGAGCATGATCAACCTGGACAAGGCGAACCTGATCTTCGCGACCTCCTTCGGCTACTGGGACCAGATGCTGAAGACGGCGCAGAAGTACCCGAAGGTGCAGTTCCTGCATGCCGCCCCGACCGTCTGGAAGGAGGGCATGCCGACGAACGCCGGCAGCTACAACGGCTACATCGACGAGGCTCAATACGTCTCCGGCATCGTGGCCGGCCACACCTCCAAGTCCGGCAAGCTGGGCTTCGTCGGCGCCAAGCCCTACCCCGCGTCGCTGCGCAACATCAATTCGTTCAACCTGGGCGCGCGCAGCGTCAACCCGAAGGCGACGACGCAGGTCATCTTCACCGGCGACTGGGTCCTTCCGGTGAAGGAGGCCGAAGCTGTCAACAGCCTCGCCGACCAAGGCATCGACGTCGTCACCTGCCATGTGGACAGCCCGAAAGTCGTGATTGAGACTGCGGAAAAGCGCGGCATTTTCTCGTGCGGCTACCACATGAACCAGGCGGTGCTCGCTCCCAAGGGCTACCTGACCGGCGCCGAGTGGAACTGGGAAAAGGTCTACGCCGATTACGTCCAGTGGATGCGCGAAGGCAAGCAGTGGCCGCACCTGGTGCGCGGCGGCCTTAAGGAACGCATCGTCCGAAATTCGCCGTACGGCCCGGCGGTCAGCGAGAAGGCTCGCAAGGAGGCCGATGCCGCACGCGACCGCTTCGTCAACGGCGACTTCGTTATATACAAGGGTCCGATCAAGGACAACACCGGGAAGATGGTGATCCCGGCCGGCCAATCCCATGGACAGACAGACCTCTGGCTCGAATCCATGAACTGGCTGGCTGAAGGAGTCATCGGGTCTGCCACCAGCTGACGCCCGCCGCACCATGAGCGGGTTGAGCGGGGCATTGCAGGGGCCCGGAGAGGCCGCAGCCGTCACGGGCATCGCGCTGGCCGCCTCGATGGCGCTGTTCGCGGTGTTCCTAGCGCTGTCGGGGGTCGGCCCGCTGGGCGTGTTCGAGTCGATCTATCGCGGCGCGTTTGCCAGTTGGTTCGCGTGGCAGAACACCTTGCAGCTCGCCGCGCCACTGATGCTGACGGCCTTGTGCACGGCCCTGCCGGCGCAACTGGGCTTGATCGTCATCGGCGGCGAGGGCGCCCTCATCGTCGGCGGCATCGCGGCAGTGACCGCCGCCCTGGCGACGCGGGGCGCGTCGCCGGCGGCCGTCATCGGCAGCATGGGGCTCGCCGCCGTCCTCGTCGGCGGCGCCTGGGTGGCCCTCGCGGGCGCGCTGCGCGCCTACCGCGGCGTCAACGAGACCATCAGCACCCTGCTCCTCAACTACATCGCCATCGCGCTGATGAACCATCTGGTGACCGGCCCGATGCGCGATCCGGAGGTGGTCAACCGCCCCTCGAGCTGGCCGGTCGGCGACGCCAACATGATCGGACAGATCCCGGGCATGGACGTGCACTGGGGCCTGGTGATCGGTGCTATCGCCTGCGTGGCGGCCTTCGTGCTGATGCGCTTCACCGTGTTCGGCTTCGCCGCCCGCATCGTCGGTGGCAACGTGCGCGCTGCCCGGATCGCTGGCCTGCCGGTCGCCCGGCTCACGGTCATCACCTGTTTCATCGCCGGCGCTGCCGCCGGTCTCGCAGGCATGATCGAGGTGGCCGCGGTGCAGGGGCGGGTGAGCTCGTCACTGGTCGCCGGCTACGGCTACACCGGGATCCTGGTCGCCTTCGTGGCGCGGCAGAACCCGCTTGCGGTCATCCCGATGGCGATCCTGCTCGGCGGCATCAATGCCAGCAGCGGCCTGGTGCAACGCACCCACAGCGTGCCGGACGCCACCGTGCTCGTCATGCAGGGCATCATCTTCCTGATGATCCTCGTGAGCGAGCCGCTGTACGGGCGGTTCAGAGTCTTCCAGCCTTGGGCCGCCGCCCATGGATGATCTTGCTCCGCTCGGCTGGTGGGGCGTGCCGCTGGCCGTGCTGAGCGGGGCGATTCGCGCGGGCACGCCCTTCATCTTCGTCAGCCTCGGCGAATGCCTCACGGAGAAGAGCGGCCGCATCAATCTCGGCCTTGAAGGCACGTTGGTGATGGGAGCGATGAGTGCCTACGCCGCCTCCTACCTGACGGGCTCGCCCTGGCTCGGCGTGCTGGTCGCCGGCCTGTCCGGGATGATGCTCGGGGCGTTGCATGCTTGGGCCTGCTCGCGCCCGCGCGTCAACGACATCGCGGTCGGCATCGCGCTGATGGTGTTCGGCACCGGCCTGGCGTTCTATCTCGGCAAGCCGTTCGTACAGCCCGCCGCGCGGAACCTGCCTTCCCTCGATCTGGGCTGGTGGAGCAGCAACAGCCAAATGAGGGCGGCGCTGCGAATCAACGTGCTCTTCTTCCTCGGCCTCTTCCTTGCGCTGGCGCTGCACTGGGGCTTGCGCAACACGCGATGGGGCCTCGCGGTGCGCGCCTCCGGAGACAGCGCCGACGCGGCGCAGTCGCTCGGCTATCGAGTCAACACGATCCGCCTCGCCAGCACGGTGGTCGGCGGCTTCCTGGCCGGCATCGGCGGCGCCTTTCTCTCGCTGTACTACCCCGGCAGCTGGAATGAGGGGCTGTCGAGCGGACAAGGCCTGATGGCCGTCGCCCTGGTGATCTTCGCGCGCTGGAACCCCGTGCTCTGCTTCTTCGCCTCGCTCTTGTTCGGCGGCGCGAGCGCCCTCGGCCCGGCGCTGCAGTCCGTCGGCATCACGTCAGGCTACTACCTCTTCAATGCCGCGCCGTACGTGCTGACATTGCTGATCATGATCTCGACATCGTCGACGCACCGGCTCATGAAGGGAGCCCCGGGGGAGCTCAGCGTGTCGAAGTGACGCCGTCGCGGCCATGCCGGGCGGCTTCATAGGCCAGCAGGAAGACCCTGTTGATTTCGTTCAGGCGGCGATAGAGTGCCATGCGGCCGCGGGAGCGCTGGCCGATCAACAGTCGCGCTTGCCGCCCTTGACCTTGGGGCGTGAAAAAAAGCCCAAGTTTCATAGGTCAACCGCGCTCTAACGGATCCCTTAGCGGACGTTCGCGATCGTCCGCAAGCGGGCGCTCTAAGCGTAAGCGTCTCGCCGCGGCACCTTGATTGCGGTGGATCGTTTTAGGATGCTCGTGTCCACTAAGTTTTTGGTGGACACGTGCACACTATCTCCAACGAATTCGGCGCTGGCCGTCGACGCCGGCGCACACATAGCGCCGAGTTCAAGGCGCAGGTTGTCGCGGCATGCAACTCGCCTGGCGTATCGAGCGCTGCGGTGGCGATGGCCCACGGCGTCAACGCGAACCTGGCCCGTCGTTGGGTCCTCGATGCCGAGCGGCGTGGTGGCGACGCGTTGGCCAACGCTGCCGGTGGTGCCGTGGCGATCGCCTTCGTGCCGGTGCAATTGCCGCCCGCCGATGCTGCGCCCATAGACATTCGCATCGAACTGCGCCGTGGCCCGATCGCCATCAGCGTAAGTTGGCCGTGCACCGCCGCCTCGCAGTGCGGGGCCTGGATGCGTGAGCTGCTGCGGTGATTCGGATCGACGCCGTCTGGCT
>JANXWR010000148.1 GCA_025351025.1 Burkholderiales bacterium
ACGACGCCGACTACCTGGTGGTGGCGCTCGGCGCCGACTACGACATCGCGGCGACGCCGGGCCTCGGCGACGTCGAGGAGTTCTATTCGGTGGCCGGCGCGAATCGCCTGCGCGACATCCTGCCGACGTTCTCGAAAGGGCACATCGTCATCGGCGTCTGCGGCGCGCCCTACAAGTGCCCGCCGGCGCCGAGCGAGTGCGCGCTGATGATGCACGACTACCTGCTGACGCGCGGGCTGCGCGGCCAGTGCTCGATCACCATGGTCCTGCCCTTGCCGAGCCCGGTGCCGCCGTCTCCGGAAACGTCGAAGGCGCTGATTGCCGCCTTTGCCGAGCGCGGCATCAGCTTCATGCCGAATCGCCGCGTCGCCTCGGTCGACGCCGGCCGTCGCGTTGCCGTCCTCGACGACGGCAGCGAGCTGCCCTACGACCTCTTCCTCGGCGTGCCCCGGCACCGCGCGCCGGCGGTGGTCGAGGCGAGCGGCATGGCCGAGGGCGGCTGGGTGCCGGTGAATCCGCGCACGCTCGAAACCAGATTTGCGAATGTCTATGTCGTCGGCGACATCGCCAACACCGGCACGCCCAAGGCCGGCGTGTTCGCCGAGGGTGCGGCCAAGGCGGTGGCGACCTCGCTGGTCGCGCGCATCCGCGGCGAGGGCGAGGCCAGCCTCTACGCCGGCGCCGGCTCGTGCTACATCGAGTTCGGTGCTGGCCGCATCGGCCGCGTCGACGTCGACTTCTTCTCCGGGCCCAAGCCCACCGGCACCTACTACGAGCCCGACGTCGCCCTGCGCGCCGACAAGGAGATGTTCGGCGCGAGCCGCAAGGCGCGCTGGTTCGGATTGTGACGTGGCCGGGTGGTACAAGAGGCGCTCTACAACCAGACTTTCCGGGGAAGACATGAGCGCAGACAAGGACCGCGGCATCCGCAGGCAGAAGCAGAAGCGGGCCAAGGATCGGAAGAAGCCGGCCAGGGCCCCGGCGAGCCCGGCGCCCGATTCGGCAGGGCAGCCGTCGAAGGCAGCGAACGCATAGTCTCGCCACCCCGAGGCACGCGCTCCGGGCGAAAAAAAGTTTTGCGCCGCCGGCGTGGATAAGTGTGTGCACAACCTGAGCACAAGGCTTGGAAAGGCACGGTCCGCATGACGCCGCGGGGTGTTGCCTCGTTCTTGGGCACCGCCGCGCCGCCCGGCGAAGCGGCGCCGGACGGGCTGTTCGAACCTCGCGCTCGCCGCTAAGCTTTCGGTGATGCAATCGACGCACGGGCTGCCCACGCGCGGCCGGGTTCTGACGGTGGACGACTCGCCGGTGATGCGCGTGCTCGTCACGGCATCGCTCGAGGCCCTGGGCTACAGCGTCGAAGCCGTCGACAGCGGCTATGCCGCGCTCGAAGCGACCCGCCTCGAACAATTCGACGCCGTCATCCTCGATGTCGACATGCCCGGCATGGACGGCTTGGCGCTCGGCCGCGCCTTGCGCGGCGACCCGCGGACCTGCTCGTCGATGATCGCGATGCACACCACGCTCGAAGAAGCGACCGTGCGTTGCGGCTTCGACGCCTACGACGCGTTCCTGCCCAAGCCGTGCGAGGCGCGCATGCTGGGCGAATGCGTCGACCGCATGCTTCGCGAGCGTCGCGAGCGCACGCCTGGCTGATCTTCCCGCGTTGCGCTTCGCGACGAAGCGCAAAAGGTGAAACGGGTCACGCTTTGCGGCCAGAGCCGCACGAGCGGTTCACGCGACCGCTGACGGCCCCCTACAGTGCGCCTCGACGTTGCTTGACGGGTCGGCTCCATGTCGGACGTAAGGATCATCGCGGTGTCGCTCGAAGGCGGCGAGCATCTGCAACATATCACCCACGTGTGGACCGTCGGCGGCGCCATGTCCCGGCAGCGCGTCGTCGAGGAGTTGTGGTCGGGCCGCTGCCGCTACTACGTGCTGCTGCCGACCGGTCGCGTCGAGGTTGCGCCGGTGCCGGCGCGGGGTCCGAACGTCGTCACCGCGTTCTTCGGCCGCCGCATCCGCGGCCACCTCGAGTCGCCGCGCGACACCGCGGTGCGCGACAGCCTCCTGACCTTGCCCCGCTTGCCCAGCCCGACGCGGCCACGCCGCAGTCAGGCCTCGGCGTTCGCCCCCCAAGGCGCCGAAAGCGTACTGCGCGCCACCGAGCGCGGCGGGCTCTCCTCGCACTGAGCGCGCGTCCCCGAAGGCACGGACATAGCGTGCTTTTTCCGCGTTGCTTCACCCATCCGATTTCCCACTTGCTGGCACTCTCTCGCCCATGACTGCAGCCTTCACCGAAGAACAAGCCCGCGCCTACATGCACAAGCTGCTCGGCGCAATGAGCCAGGCCGGCGGCTCCGACCTGTTCGTCGCCACCGACTTTCCGCCGAGCATGAAGACGCAGGGCAGCATGAAGCCGCTCAGCGCGCAGAAGCTCACCGCCGAAGTGACGCGCATGCTCGCCCACTCGCTGATGAACGAGACGCAGCGCGAGGAGTTCGAGCACGAGATGGAGTGCAACTTCGCCATCTCGATCCCCGGCGTCTCGCGCTTTCGCGTCAACGTCATGGTGCAGCAGCGCTGCGTCAGCATGGTGATCCGCACCATCGCGTCGGAGATCCCGAGTTTCGAGAAGCTCAAGCTCCCGGCGGTGCTGAAGGACGTGGTCATGGCCAAGCGCGGCCTCGTGCTCGTGGTCGGCGCCACCGGCTCGGGCAAGTCGACGACGCTGGCGGCGATGATCGACCACCGCAACCGCTCCTCGGCCGGCCACATCATCACCGTCGAGGACCCGATCGAGTACGTGCACCCGTCGCAGCTCTCGCTGGTGACGCACCGCGAAATCGGCATCGACACCAAGAGCTGGCATCACGCGCTGAAGAACACCCTGCGCCAGGCGCCCGACGTGATCCTGATCGGCGAGATCCGCGACGCCGAGACGATGGAGCACGCGATCGCCTTTTCCGAGACCGGGCATCTCTGCCTCGGCACGCTGCACGCCAACAGCGCCAGCCAGACGATCGAGCGCATCATCAATTTCTTTCCCGAGGAGCGCCGGAAGCAATTGCTGATGGACCTCTCGGCCAACCTGCGCGCGATCGTCTCGCAGCGGCTGGTGCGGCGCGAGGACGGCCAGGGCCGCTCGGCGGCGATCGAGATCCTGCTCAACACGCCGACCATCGCCGAGCGCATCTTCCAGGGCGAGTTCCACGAGATCAAGGGGATCATGGCGAAGTCGCGCGAGCTCGGCATGTGCACCTTCGACGCCGCCCTGTTCGACCTCTACGACGCCGGCGCCATCAGCTTCGACGAGGCCATCCGCAACGCCGACTCCGCCAACGAGCTGCGCCTGAACGTGAAGCTGAAGAGCAAGCGCGGCGAGCCGAAGGCGTCGGAGTTCGGCGGTCTTTCGCTCAACCCGATGACGCAGCCGGCCGACCTCGAGGAGCGCGCCCACCAGAAGATGGTGCAGATGCAGGAATCGAGAAAGCGCTTCGAGGAAGAGCAGCTCAAGCAGCTGCGCGAGAAGAAGCGCCTCGCCGAGGAAGCGGCGGCCGCCCGCCAGCTGTCGAGCTGAGCGCCCACGGCCGGCTTGAGTACGCCGCTTGCCAAAAGGGGGGCAGCGTCACTTCATGAACCCGTCGACATGGACTCCATCAACAAGAACCAGCCCGAAGACAACCACCAGGACCTGAACGGCCCGGAAGCGATCGAGCGCATTCGCGAGGTCGTGAAGAAGACCGAGAGCTGCTTTTTTTGCACGGCCGTGAGCACCGGCAGCGGCTCGGGCGCGACCCGGCCGATGAGCGTGCAGCAGGTCGACGATGCCGGCACGCTGTGGTTCCTGAGCGCCAGCGACAGTCACAAGAACACGGAGCTCGCCGAGCACTCCGGCGTGCGGCTCTTCTTCCAGGGCTCGGAGCATTCCGGCTTCCTCACCCTCACCGGCACCGCCACCGTGACCCGCGACAAGAAGAAGATCAAGGAGCTCTGGGAACCGATCCTCAAGACCTGGTTCACCGAAGGCGAGACCGACCCGCGCATCACCGCCATCGGCGTCTCGCCGAGCGGCGGCTACTACTGGGACAACAAGCACGGCAACGCCGTGGCCGGCATCAAGATGATGATCGGCGCCGCCATCGGCAAGACGCTGGACGACTCGATCGAGGGCAAGCTCGCGTTCTAGCCGGCGGCCTTCGGCAGCGCGAAGCCAGCGCAGGGATCGGCTCGCTCGGTGGCCGCGGCGCGGACGACGGCGTCGAAGGCGGCCGCAGGCGTCGCGTCGTCGCCATCTTCCACGAAGCCGATCGCGACGACGCGGCGCGGTTCGATGCCGCTGCCCAGCCACCGCGCCACGCCGATGTCTCGGCGGACGTGGCCGTTACCGGCCAGCAGCACGGCGCCGCGTCCGATCGGGTCGCGCAGCGCCTGGGCCATGACCGCGTCGCGCGCGAACTGCGCCCGAGCCATGCGCGGCCAGAGCGAAGCTGGCAGAGCGCCGCAGTGGCCGAGATCGATCTCGTGCTCCTGCGCCTGCTGCCAGTCGGCGGACACTTCGCGACCCAGGCCGAGAGCGGCGACGGCGGCGTTGTCGAAGGCAGCTTCCAGGCCGGAGCGCACGATCTTCGTGGTGTCGGCGTTCGAGAGGTTGGCGGCGACGAGCGGCACGTCGTAGGTCAGCGCCAGCTCGACGAAGGGCCGGTAGAAGCGCCAGTCCCAGCCGCTGCCGCCCGCAGCGTCGATCACGTGTTGGGCATCGTTCGGGCGCTCGTGGCGGGCGCGATCGATGTCGACCTGGCGCTCACGGTCGAACTGCTCCATGACGATGGCCGGCCGCCAGCCGGCTGCGAAAGCGCGGCGCACGGCATCGAGGCGCAGGCGATGCAGCGCTGCGTTGTCGTGCACTTCGCCGAGGAGCACGACCCGGTCGCCTTGGAGGCGCGACTGCCACGGCGCCGGCCCTGGCGCCGCGGCACAAGCAACGAGGAAGGCGGCGAGCAGGCAGACGAAGCGGTGCATGGAAATGGCGGAGGTGTTGCCTCGGGAAATGGCGCGTCGATCGAGCTGCCGAAGACAGCGGCCCGCAGACGATACGCATTCATCGGCTGCAACAGAAGGTGGAGCGCGAGCACGGGGTGGAAGTGTCGTCGGTCGGCGCAAGCGACCCAGGCGCCACGCTCCACCGGGGGCGTAGCCTGTCGGGCCCCGCGCCGGTAAGCTGGGGCCCGCTCATGACGGGGGAACGATATGGCGAAGAAGGAAACGAGCATCGGCAAGGTCAACGCACCCGACCGCCTGGAGGTGATGCAGCTGGTGGCCAACAAGCGCGTCAACGACCTCGGCGTCGGCCTGAAGATCACCAAGCCCGACGCCGCCAAGGTGACCGCGGCGATGGCCAAGACCAAGAAACCGGCCGAGTACTTCATGGTTCTCGACGACTACGCGCTGTGGGTCGAGATTCGCGCCGGCGGCACGGTGCTCACTCTGGGCAGCGTCGACTTCAAGAAAGAGAAGGACGTGGTCAAGCGGCGCGCCCTGCTCGCCAAGGTCCGGGCCACGACAGAGCTGGTGACCACAGCCGACCTCGACGCCTTCGACAAGGCATTCCCGCCGCCGCCCGATCCGAAGGCGCTTGCCGAGCTGCAGGCCAAGGTAACGGAAAAGGCCAACAAGCTCGCCCGGCTGAAGTCGGACCGCGATTCCGCGACCTACAACTCCAAGAGCTACGACGGCATGGACGATGCCACCGCCAAGGAGTTCGAGGACTGGGCGGCGGCAAAGAAGTTCGAACGCTTCCTGATGTTCATCGGCGCCGTCGATGCCAAGCAACCCGGCGGCTTCATCATCATCAAGTTCATGAAGAAGGGCGGCGAGCTCTACCTCGACCTGCCGGCCGCGGTGACGGCCAAGATCGTCCAGTCGCACAAGGACACCGGGGGCGGCAAGGTCGACTTCGCGCCGGCGCGAAAGCTCATCCTGAAAAAGATCGACGACACCATGCTGGTGCCCTACAACAAGGAAAAGAAGGCCGCGCTCACAACGCAGATCACCGCGCTCGAGGCCGAGCTGAGGCCGCTCGCGATCAAGCTGAAAGCGATGACCGGCCGCTAGGCGCGGCTCCCGTAGCCGGCATAGAAAGGCTTCCACGCCGACGCCAGCCGGCTCGCCGCCTCGACACCGAGTCCCTCGAGCACATCGACGATGTCGGTACGCGCCGGCTGCCAGAACCGGTGCGAGTCGGACAGGTCGCGGCGCAGCCCGGCTTCGAGCTCTCCGTAGCGGGCCGGCGCGAGCACGAGCAGGGCCAGCGTCGCCATCACCTTCTCGAAGCTCGAGCTCGTCGATTCGGTCCAGCCGTCCTCGACAAGGCCTTGGACACGCCGTCGACGCGCATGTTCTCCTTCAGAGGGTCGACAGCGTCGCTGATGCTGTAGCTGCCGGAAAACACTTCGGTGCGGGTAGGAGAACGTGTAGATGTCGGCGTCCTTGAGCGCCGGCTCGTCGCCGACGAGCTGCGGCCACCAGGCATCGATGCCCATCGCTGCGCCGGACTCCTCGTCGAACTTCGCGTCGGCGAAAGTTTTGCACGCCGGCACGGTGCCGGCTAGAGGTCGACGCTCACGTGCCCCGGCAGTCCCGCGCCCGACCCTTGCTCCGGCAAGAAGCCGCCCGACTGATGCTTCCAGAGCAGCGCGTAGTGACCGCCGAGCCGGAGCAGCTCGTCGTGCCTGCCCTGCTCGACGATGCGGCCCTGCTCGAGCACGACGAGCCGGTCCATGCGCGCGATCGTCGACAGGCGATGGGCGATTGCGATCACGGTCTTCTTCTGCATCAGCGCCACCAGCTGCTCCTGGATCGCGAGCTCGACCTCGCTGTCGAGCGCCGACGTGGCTTCGTCGAGGACGAGGATCGGCGCGTCCTTGAGGATCACGCGGGCCAGGGCGATGCGCTGGCGCTGGCCGCCCGAGAGCTTGACGCCACGCTCGCCGACGTGGGCGTCGTAGCCGCTGCGCTCCTTCCAGTCGACGAGGTCCATGATGAAGTCGTGCGCCTGCGCCTGCCGCGCCGCCGCCTCGATCTCGGCGGCCGTGGAGCCGGGCCGGCCGTAGGCGCTGTTGGCGGCGATCGAGCGGTGCAGCAGCGACGTGTCCTGCGTGACCATGCCGATCGCCGCGCGCAGGCTTTCCTGCGTGGCGTGGCCGATGTCCTGGCCATCGATGCGGATCGACCCTTGCTCGACCTCGTGGAAGCGCAGCAGCAGGTTCACAAGCGTCGACTTGCCCGCGCCCGAGCGGCCGACCAGGCCGACGCGCTCGCCGGGCCGGATCACGAGATCGAGGTCGTCGAGGACGCGGCGGCCGTCGGCGCGGCCGTAGGTGAAGGTGAGGTGGTCGATGCGGATCTCGCCGTGCGGCACCTCGAGTTCGCGCGCGCCGGCCTTGTCGACAAGCGCGTGCGGCACCGCGATCGTCTCCATGCCCTCCTGCACGATGCCGATGTTCTCGAAGATGCCGGTCACCTCCCAGCTCACCCAGCCCGACACGTTGGCGATCTGCCAGGCCAGCGGCAGCGCGGTGGCGACGATGCCGGGGCCGATCGCGCCCTGGCTCCAGAGCACGATGCCGATCGCCGCCGTGGTCACGAGCAGCAGCGCGTTCATGATCGCCAGCGTCGTCATGAAGCGGGTGATGAGCCGCATGTGGGCGGCGATGGCGCCGGTGTGCTGGTCGATCACCTCGCGCACGTAGGCGTCCTCGTCGCGGGCGCGCGCGAACAGCTTCACCGTGAGGATGTTGGTGTAGCTGTCGACGACGCGGCCCATCACCAGCGAGCGCACCTCCGACGACGTCTTGGCGAGGTCGCGCATGCGCGGCACGTAGAAGGCGAGGAAGAGCACATAGCCCGTGACCCAGAGCGCCGTCGGCACGGCCAGGCGCCAGTCGGCATAGGCCATCAGCACGAGGGCGCTGATGCCGTAGATGGCGATGTACCAGACGGCGCGGATGCTCGAGACCACGCACTCGCACACGGCGTTGCTCGTCTGCATGACGCGGTTGGCGATGCGG
>JANXWR010000200.1 GCA_025351025.1 Burkholderiales bacterium
CGACAACTCGAACAAGCCATCCGGCACTATCTGGACCTCAACAACGCCCGACCTAAGCCGTTCGTGTGGTCTAAATCCGCAGATGACATCCTTGCCAGCGTCGAGAGGTTTTGTCTGCGAACTTCTAACTCACGACACTAGCTCATGCGCGTCCTCGTCGTCTACGCCCACCCGGTCGAGACCAGCTACAACGCGGCCCTGCATCGCCAGGTGGTGGAGAGCCTGCGTCAGGCCGGCCACGAGGTCGACGACTGCGATCTCTACGCCGAAGACTTCAACCCCGTGCTGTCGCGGGCCGAGCGACTTGGCTACCACGACGTGCCGGCCAACCGCGTTCCGGTGCAGGGCTACATCGACCGGCTGCTGCGCGCCGAGGCGCTGGTGCTGTGCTTTCCGACCTGGTGCTTCGGCCTGCCGGCGATGCTCAAGGGTTATTTCGACCGCGTCTTCATGCCGGGCGTGGCCTTCGACCTGAGCGACCCGAAGAACGTCAAGCCCTCGCTCACGAACCTGAAGCGCATTGCCGCCGTCGTCACCTATGGACGGCCGCGATGGGTGGCCTGGACGATGGGCGATCCGCCGCGCAAGATCGTCACGCGCTACCTGCGCCGGCTGAGCGGCGGCCGGGCGCGCATCGACTATCACGCCTGCTATCACATGAACGTGGCGACACGACCGCGGCTCGAGCGCTTCAAGCTCCGGGTCGGCGCGGCAATGGCGCGACTCGCCTGAGGAGACCAGCATGACCGAACCGATGAGCAGTTCCGGAATGGCCCAACCGCTGGCGCGCTATTCCGCGTGGCGCCGCGCCGGCGACTTCGTGTTCCTGTCCGGGGTCATCGCCGTCGACCCGGCGGCGGCGCGCATCGTGCGCGGCTATGCCGACATCCCCGACGCCGCGGCCGCGCTGATCGGCCGGAGCGGCGAGTTCTCCACCGACCTGCGCGAAGGCCCGATCCTGGCCCAGAGCTGGTACGTGCTCGACCGCATCCGCCAGACCGTCGAGGCGGCCGGCGGCACGATGGCCGACGTCTTCAAGCTGGTCCAGTACTTTCGCGACCTCGACCACTTTCCGCACTACAGCCGCGTTCGCAAGCTCTTCTTCCCCGGCGAGCCGCCGGCCTCGACGGTGGTCGAGGTCAGTGCCATGCTGCCCACCGAAGAGATACTCATCGAGGTCGAGGCGACGGCGTACCTGCCGCGCTGACGCCGGTCCGAGACAAACCACGCGAGGCTCGTCAACATGCTGCACGGCTACAACCCGCCCTCACGCTTCCTGCCCTACCTGAGCTGGACCGAGATCGCGGCCCTGCCCGATCGCGAGAACACCGTCATCGTGCTGCCGACCGGTGCCACCGAGCAGCACGGGCCGCACCTGCCCTGCTTCGTCGACACCGTCATCTCGTCGGGCGTCGTCGGCCACGCCCTCGCCAGGCTGCCGGCCGACGTGCCGGCCTACGCGATGGCGCCGATCACCTATGGCAAGTCGGAAGAGCACCTGCACTTTCCGGGCACGATGACCCTGAGCGGCGAGACCTTGCTGGCGACGATGATCGAGATCGGCGAGTCGGTCTATCGCTCCGGCTTTCGTAAGCTCCTCATCGTCAACGGTCACGGCGGGCAGCCGCAGATCATGGAGATCGCGGCACGCGAGATGCGGCTGCGCCATGGCGACTACATCGTCGTGCCGAGCTTTACCTGGCGCGTGCCGAACGTTGCCGGCCGCTTTCTCTCCGACAAGGAAAAAAAGCTCGCCATGCATGCCGGCCATGCCGAGACGGCGATCATGCTGGCGCTCGCCCCCGACACCGTGCACATGGAGCGCGCGGTCGCCAACTACCCGCCCGAGTTCCCGTCGAAGCTGCTCTCCGCCGACGGCCGCCCGGCCTGCGCTTGGACGGCGCGCGACTTCGGACCCAGCGGCATCATCGGCGACCCCTTGCCGGCGACGCGCGAACAGGGCCTCGAGATCCTCGACTCGCTGGCCCTCGGCTGGTCGCAGGCGATCACCGAGCTGCACCAGCTGCGCTGGGTCGTCCGCGACGAAGCGACCTGGGGCCGCGGCCAGCAGACCGGACACATTCAGCAAAGCCTCGAACCATGAAGTCCGCCCCGTCCTCTGCCCTTGTCGAACACCTTGAAGGAGCTTCCGCCATGAACACCACCTCGCCCCTCCTCCGACGCAGCCCGCTCTCGCGCGCGTTCTTTGCCAGCCTGCTCGCCGTGAGCGCGCTCGCCGCGCCGCGGCCGGCCCAGGCGGACGAGAAATTCATCTACATGACGAACTGGTTCGCCGAGGCCGAGCACGGCGGCTTCTACCAGGCCATCGCCACCGGCATCTACAAGAAGTACGGCCTCGACGTCACCGTCAAGATGGGCGGCCCGCAGGTCAACATCATCCAGCTGATGGCGGCCGGCCAGGCCGATTGCATCATGGGCTCGAGCGACCTGCAGATGATCCAGACGCGCGAAACCGGCGTGCCGGTCGTCACCGTCGCCGCCTACTTCCAGAAGGACCCGCAGGTGCTGATCGCCCACGACGACGTCAAGGGCTTCGAGGACATGAAGACCAAGACCATCCTCATCGGCTCCTTCGCGCGCCTCGGCTACTGGCCGTGGCTGAAGGCCAAGTACGGCCTCACCGACGAGCAGACGCGGCCCTACACCTTCAACGTGCAGCCCTTCGTCGCCGACAAGAACATGGTGCAGCAGGGCTACGTCACCTCGGAGCCCTATGCGGTTCAAAAAGCGGGCGTCAAGGCCAACACCTTCCTGTTCGGCGACTACGGCTTCCCGGCCTACGCGACGACGGTGAGCTGCATGGACAAGACCGTGAAGGATCGCAAGGCGGCCGTCGCTGCCTTCGTCAAAGGCAGCGCCGAAGGCTGGAAGAGCTACCTCGCCGACCCGGCGCCGGGCAATGCGCTGATCAAGAAGGACAACCCGGCGATGACCGATGACCAACTCGCTTACAGCGTCGCCAAGCTGAAGGAAACAGGCCTGGTGACGGGCGGCGACGCCGGCAAGCTCGGCATCGGCATCATGACCGAGCCGCGCCTCAAGGCGAGCTACGACTTCCTCGTCTCGGCCAAGCTGATCGATCCGTCGAAGGTCGAGCTGACGAAGACCTATACGACCGAGTTCGTCAAGGACATCAAGGTCCTGCCGTGATTGTTTCGGAGCCGACCGTGTCGCTCGTCGTCGCCGCGCATGGGGCGCCGGCGGTCGAGGTGCTGTCGGCCGAGAAGACCTATCCGGACGGCACGCACGCGCTGCAGCCGGTCGACCTGCGCGTCGAGGAAGGCGAGTTCGTCACCTTGCTCGGCCCCTCGGGCTGCGGCAAGAGCACGCTGCTGAAGATGGTGGCCGGCCTGCTCGCGCCGAGCGAAGGCCGGCTCCTGCTCTGGCGCCGGCCGGTGCGCGAGCTCGAGGCGGTCGGCCGCAAGGTCGCCTTCGTGTTCCAGGCGCCGACGCTGATGCCCTGGGCCAGCGTCGCCGGCAACGTCCGCCTGCCGCTCGACCTGGCCGGCGTGCCGCGCGACGAGGCCGACGCCCGCGTCGCCGAGGCGCTGGCGCTGGTCGGCCTCGACAAGTTCGCGACAGCCCTGCCGCGCACGCTCTCCGGCGGCATGCAGATGCGCGTCTCGATCGCGCGCGGCTTGGTCGTGTCACCCGACCTGCTGCTCATGGACGAGCCCTTCGGCGCGCTCGACGAGATCACGCGGCCCAAGCTCGACGGCGAGCTGCTCGAGCTGTGGCGTGCCAGGCGCCTCACCGTCGTCTTCGTCACGCACTCGATCCACGAGGCGGTGTTCCTCTCGAATCGCGTCGTCATGATGGCGGCGCGACCGGGCCGCGTCGTCGAGGAGGTGCGCATCGACGAACCCTATCCGCGCACGCCCGACTTCCTGGTCTCGCCGCAATTCAGCCACTACGCGCGGCAGTTGCAGCAGAGCCTGCTGCGCGCCACGCACGGCGACTACGACGAGGTCGCGCAGGCGGAGAAAAGAGCATGAGCGCTGCGAGCGACCGCGCCTTTCGCCAGCGCCGGAACGTCCGCCGCATCGCCTACCCGGCGGTCGTGGCGGCGGTCATCGTCGCCGCCTGGCAGGCGCTGGTGACCGGCCTCGACCTGCCGCCCTACCTCGTGCCCTCGCCGCTGGCGATGATGAAGACGCTCGCCAGCGACTGGGTCTCGCTCGGCAGCGCGCTACTCGTCACGCTCAAGATCACCCTGCTCGCCTTCGTGGTCGCCACCGCGGCCGGGGTGCTCATTTCCTTCGTCTTCGTGCAGAGCCGCGCCGTCGAGACAGCGCTCTTTCCGTACGCGGTGCTGCTGCAGGTGACGCCGATCGTCGCGGTCGCGCCACTCATCATCATCTGGATCAAGAACCCGACCGCGGCGATGACCGTGTGCGCGGCACTCGTCGCGCTCTTTCCGGTCATCGCCAACACGACGCTCGGCCTGCGCAGCGTCGACCCCGACCTGCAGAGCTACTTCCAGCTCAACCATGCGACACGTACGCAGACGCTATTGCGGTTGCGCATCCCGAGCGCGCTGCCGTACTTCTTCGGCGGCCTGCGCATCTCGAGCGGGCTGGCGCTGATCGGCGCAGTCGTCGCCGAGTTCGTCGCCGGCACCGGCGGCTCGGGTTCCGGCCTGGCCTACCAGATCATGCAATCTGGCTACACGCTCAACATCCCGCGCATGTTCGCCGCCCTGCTCCTGATCTCGCTCACCGGCGTGGCGCTGTTCGCCGCGATGGCCTGGCTGACGCGCGCCGCGCTCGGCTCGTGGCACGCCAGCGAGATCTCGCACGACTGACAGAGAAGCGGTGGCGCTCGACGCCAACCCCACGGAGACACCGACGATGAACCTCGACCCCGCGGCCGCGACGCAACTGGCGCTTGAGCTGACCGACCTCGACTGGATCACCGATCCGCAGCGCGTGGCGCGGCTGTCCCAGGACTTCTCCTGGTTCAGCCCGGTTCTCAAGCGCCAGCTCATCGACAAGCGCGCCGACATCGCCGTGCGTCCGCGCACCGAAGACGAGATCCGCCGCGTCGTCGCCGCCTGCGCGCGCGATGCGATCCCGCTCACCCTGCGCGGCAGCGGCACCGGCAACTACGGACAGTCGGTGCCGCTGCACGGCGGCGTCGTCCTCGACCTGAGCGGCTACAACGGCTTCGGCTGGGTGCGCGAAGGCGTCGGCCGGGCGCAGGCCGGCATCCGCCTGGCCGACTTCGACCGGCAAGCGCAGCCGCACGGCTGGGAGCTGCGCTGGCTGCCTTCGACCTTTCGCAGCGCGACGCTGGGCGGACTGTTCGGCGGCGGCTTCGGCGGCGCGGGGTCGATCACTTACGGCCCGGTGGCCGCGCCCGGCAACGTGCTCGGCGTTCGCGTCATGACGGTGGGGCCCGAGCCCGAGGTGATCGAATTGCGCTCGCCCGATGCCATGCTGCTGCATCACACCTACGGCACCAACGGCGTGGTCCTCGAGATCGAAGCGGCGCTCGCGCCCACCCTGCCCTGGATCGAATGCCTGGCGACGTTCGCATCGTTCGATGCGGCGCTCGAGTTCTCGAGCGCACTCACGGTGTCGGCCGGGATCGTCAAGAAAGAGGTCTGCTTCTTCGGCGCGCCGATTCCCGACCTGATGGTCGGCCTGGCCGACTTTTTGCCCAAAGGCTGCCATGCGGTCGTGCTCGTCGTCGCCGCTTCGTCGGAGCCCGCGACACTCGACCTGCTGCGCACTTTCGGCGGCGCCATCACCTACCGCAAGACCGCCGAAGAAGTGAAGAAGAGCAACCGCACGCTGCTCGAACACACCTGGAATCACACGACGCTGATGGCGCTCAAGGTGGACAAGAGCCTCACCTACATCCAGACCGCTTTCGACCCGGCGCGCCACGTCGAGCAGGCGAAAGCGCTCGAACGGGCGCTGGCCGGCGAGGTCCTGATGCACCTCGAGTTCCTGCGCAACCGCGAAGGCGCGTTCACCTGCAGCGGCCTGCAACTGATCCGCTACCGCAGCGACCAGCGGCTCGACGAGATCATGCAGATTCATCGCGACCAGGGCGTGCAGATCAACAACCCGCATGTCTACATCCTCGAAGACGGCGGCAAGCAGTCGCGACTCAACCCGGCGGTGATCGACATGAAGACACGCTTCGATCCGCAAGGGCTGCTCAACCCGGGCAAGCTGCGCGGCTGGGCGGCGCGCGAAGCGAAGTCCGCGGCGGAAGCTGCCTAGGGTTTGCTTTCG
>JANXWR010000354.1 GCA_025351025.1 Burkholderiales bacterium
CCGATCTTCGTGCTGATCAGCCTGATCGGCCTGCCCGCCGTCGGCAAGTCCACGGTCGGGCGGCGTCTGGCCCGGCGCCTCGGCTTCGCGTTCGCTGACTGCGACGGCCTGCTCGAGCAGCGGTTTCAGCAGCGCATCCGCGACTTCTTCGAGACCGAAGGCGAGCAGCGTTTTCGCGACGCAGAAAGCGCCATGCTCGAAGAGTTGGCAGGTTCTGCCGACACCGTGATCGCCACTGGGGGCGGCGCCGTGCTGCGCCCCGCCAACCGCGAGCTGTTGCGCCGCCGCACGCTGTGCGTCTATTTGCGTGCCCATCCCGACGCGCTGCTCACCCGACTTCAGCGCGACACCAAGCGGCCGCTCCTGCAGGTGGCCGACCCCGCGGCGCGCCTGCGTGAGCTGAACGACGAGCGCGACCCGCTCTATCGCGAGGCGGCGCTGTTCGAGATCGAAACGCGCGGCAAGTCGCTCGAGATGCTCGTCGACGCCATCTTGCGCGAGCTTCCGGATCGGTCGGCGTCGCCCGGCGATCTGGCACGACCGCGGCCATGAGCGCCATCGCGGCACCGGTTTCGGCCGCGTCCTTGCTCCAGGGCATGCCGTTCGATCGGATCCGCGTCGACATCGACGAACGCGGCTACGACATCCTGATCGGCACCGGCCTGCTCGGCGACCCCGCGACCTACCTGTCGCTGCCCGCCGATGCCGTCGCCGTCGTCGTCAGCAACACCACCGTCGCGCCGCTCTTTGCCGACCGCGTCACCAGCTGTCTGCGTGGGCGCTTCCGCAGCGTCGGCCAGGTGACGCTCGAAGATGGCGAATCGCACAAGGCCTGGCCCGCGGTCGAGCGGATCTTCGATGCGCTGCTCGCGACCGGCGCCGATCGACGCGCATGGCTCTTCGCGCTCGGTGGCGGCGTCGTCGGCGACCTGACCGGCTTCGCCGCCGCGTGCTACATGCGCGGCATCGCCTATGTGCAGATGCCGACCACGCTGCTGGCCCAGGTCGATTCGTCGGTCGGCGGCAAAACGGCCATCAACCATCCGCTGGGCAAGAACCTGATCGGCGCGTTTCATCAGCCCCGCCTCGTCGTCGCCGATCTCGAGACGCTGGCGACCTTGCCGCAACGCGAGCTGGTCGCCGGCCTGGCCGAGGTCATCAAAATCGGCGCCGCTGCCGACGCCGCATTCTTCGACTGGATCGAGGCGAACCTCGATCGGATGCTCGGCCGCGACACCCAGGCGCTGGCGCTGGCGATCAGGAAGTCGTGCACTTTGAAGGCCGAGATCGTTCGCCGCGACGAGAAAGAAGCGGGCCTTCGAGCGATCCTGAATCTCGGCCACACCTTCGGCCACGCGATCGAGGCGGCGACCGGTTTCGGCGCCTGGCTGCACGGCGAAGCGGTCGGCTGCGGCATGGTGCTCGCCGCCGACCTGTCGCGCCGATGGGGCGGGCTCGATGCGAACGGCGCTGCGCGCTTCGCTGCGCTGGTCGAACGCGCCGGCCTGCCGGTGCGCCTGCCCCCCCTTCCCGCCGCGCGGTTGGCCGAGCTGATGCTGCACGACAAGAAAGCCGAAGGCGGGGCTCCCCGCTTTGTCCTGCTCGACGCGTTGGGCCGGGCGAAAGTCGCCGCGGTCGAAGAGCGTCTGGTGCTCGACGTCCTGCGCGACGGCGGTGCCACCCACTGATCGTTTCCCAGGAGAGATTCATGAAGGACGTTCTGCTGATCGCGACAATTGCCCTGTTCATTGCCGGTCCCGCCACCGCCCAGAAGGCCGCGCCGGTTGCCCCGACCGCGGCGACCGCCAGTGCGGGCGCGACACCGATGCGGTCCGGCCTGTGGGAAATCACCGTCGCCGTCGGGACTGTCGGATCGAACAGCAGGCGGACCATCGTCAGCCGGGCCTGCTATGCGGCCGCCGACGTGGCCGACATCGCGCGCGTCCTGCCGCGGCAGCGCGAGCCGGGCATGAAGTGCGAGAACCGCGACGCGAAGACGCAGGGCACCAACGCGAGCTGGAATGTGGCGTGCACGTCGCCCGAGGGCACGCTGACCGGGACGGCCGACCTGTCCATGACCGGGACCACGTACTCCGGCCATGCCGATCTCGAGCGCAAGAAGCGCGGTGCCAAGGCCGAGAAGGTCGCCGAGGCACTCTCGGCCAAGTGGCTCGAAGCCTGCAAGTAGGCCCGCCGGGCGCGGCGGTCAGACAGTGGCGGCGGCAGCGTCCGGACAGGTGTTATCCCGCAGCGGGTCGTGAACTGATGCCGCTGCGCCGCAGGGCGGCGCCGTTCGCCGCTCGTGCCGATCCGTTCGTCGGTTGCCCCCGCCGCCGTGGGGCGCCATTCCTACACTCCCCTCCACAAAGGATGCCGCGCATGCGCACTCATCAAGGATTCACCCTCATCGAGGTCATGATCACGGTCGCGATCGTCGCGATCCTGTCCGCCATCGCCATCCCCGCGTATCAGGACTACGTCTTGCGCGCGCGTATCACCGAGGCTACGAATGCCCTGTCCGACCAGCGTCTGAAGATGGAGCGCTACTTTCAGGACTGCCGCGCCTACGACAGCTGTGGCGCGGGAATGGCTGCCGCCTGCCAGTTGAACACGGTCGCACCTCCACCCGCTCCTACCGCGCATTTCAACTACGCATGCCAGGTCGGACCCCTCGTCTATCAGGTCACCGCCACCGGTATCGGATCCATGAACGGGTTCATTTTCAATGTTGACCAGGCCAATACCAAGTCCACAACCGGCGCGCCGCCCGGGTGGGTCCTGTCGCCGTCTTGCTGGGTCGTGAAAAGGGACGGATCGTGCTGATGCAGCGCGCCCAACCCGGCTTCTCGCTCATCGAGCTGTCGATCGTCATCACGATCATCGCCATCCTGATCATGTTGGGCATGCCGTCGTTCTCCGAATACATGGCCAATGCCCGACTGGGCGCAGCGGCGCAAAGCTTCTATACCGGCCTGACCACGGCGCGTAGCGAGGCGATCCGTCGCAACGGCACGGTCGAGTTCGCCATGACCAACACGCCCATGGCGCCAGGGATCGAGAACGCGCTCTTGCCCGATATCACCGGCAAGAACTGGGTCGTGCGCGCGCGTCCGAACGCTATTTCCCTCTACGACTCGCCCCCGATCGATTCGAAGACTGCGCTCGAGGGTTCCGGCACCGTGCCGCGATTCACGGTCAACGCAACCGCGGCGATCGTCACATTCGACGGCTTGGGCGCGGCAACGAGTGGCGCCAATACGATCTCGATCGACAACCCTCCGGCCGGCTTGTGCGTACCCGCCGGCCCGGTTCGCTGCTGGGACGTTCGCGTCGGTGCCGGCGGCCAGGTTCAACTTTGCGATCGCGCGGCAGTCCTGGGCGACAGCCGCGCCTGCGGGCCCTGAGGAATGAAGATGAAGAAGTCATCGCAGAGCGGCATGATGCTGATCGAGGCGCTGATCGCCATCCTGATCTTCTCCCTCGGCATCCTCGGCATGGTGGCCATGGGCAGCGTCGCGATCGCGGCACAGTCGGATGCCCAGTACCGGACCGACGCCGCCAACTACGCCAACGAGATCGCGTCGCAGATCGCGCTCGACATGTCGCAGGCCAGCTACTCCACCAATGCCCTGCTGAACTACGCGCACCAGCCTGGGAACGGAGGCTACTGTTCGTTCGCCGGCGCGCCATCCGGGCAACAGATCGTGACCGACTGGGTCAAGCGCGTCGCCGGCGTCATCGATCCGAAGCGCGGCCTGCCCGGCGCCACGATGACGAGCCAGCAGATCGCGGTCGACCAGACGCCAGGTTCAGGCTTCAACCGCGTGACGATCACCGTCTGCTGGCAACCGCCATCGTCGCGAGACAACACCTTCGCGAACATGACGTTTGCGCCCCAGCATCAGTACCAACTGGTCACCTACATCAATTGAAGGTCGCCATGAAACTTTCGATCGGTCCTCGCACCTCGGCCGCCCAGCGCGGCATGACGCTCGTAGAGGTGATGGTCGGCCTGGTGATCGGGCTGATCGGCATGCTCGTCATCTTCCAGACCGTCACCGTGTGGGATGCGCGAACCCGCGCCACCAGCGCCGGCAGCGACTCGCAGATCACCGGCACGATCGCCATGTACAACCTCGAGCGCGATCTTCGCCTTGCGGGGCAAGGTTTCGGCACCGCGGACCCGGCGACGATGGGCTGCCAGGTTGCCGGCTACGACGCCAACGCCAGCGCCGCGAGGGTTCCCTTTCCGATGACGCCGGTCCTCGTCTTCAACAACGACGCGACGAATTCTCCCGATCAGATCATCACGTTGTACGGGACGTCGCCCTATTTCACGACCGATCAGGGCTACGGCGCGGGCACGGCGCACAGCATCGGCACCTTCGACCGCACCGGCTTCAAGTCGGGCGACCTGGCCGTCGTCGCCAATACCGGCAACGCGGCACCTGCGTCGGCCGACTGCAAACTCGTCGAGATCACCGACGACTCCTCGGTAGTCGACCCGAAGACGCTGAGCTTCAATGTCGTGTCGTACCCGCACTACTATCAAAACGGCAACAACCTGCCGTCCCGGTTCAACGACGCCACCGGGCTCGGTGCCAGCTTTCCCAGCGGCAAGGTGTTCAGTCTCGGCCC
>JANXWR010000358.1 GCA_025351025.1 Burkholderiales bacterium
CGCGCATGCCATCCAGTTCAACGGCGGCGATGCGCTCGAGCGCCCGGCGCCAACCATCGCCTCCGACCTTCACGGCACCCTGATGTTGAATCCGCCCTACGGCGAACGCATTGAGGTCGGCGGCAAATCACGAGCGCAAGAGGGAGCCCCCATGCTCGCTCCCCTCGCTGCCCCCCGAGGGGGCGGCGGCACCCTTGGGACGGCCCGGCGGGTGCCGCGCGACTCGGCCGAGGATCGCGACACGCCGAGCGACTTCTTCCCGCGCCTCGCCGCGCACTGGAAGCATGCCTACACCACTCATGCCGCGGGCTGGACGGCCTGGATCCTCAGCCCCGACATGCGCCTGCCGGGCGCCATGCGGCTGAAGGAATCGCGACGCGTGCCACTCTGGAACGGGCCGATCGAATGCCGGCTGTTCCGCTTCGATCTGGTCGCCGGCGCGGCGCGCGTGCGACCGCGACCGAGCCCGGCTAGGCCGGCGAGACGCTGGCCGGGGCACGACGCTGCGCCGCGAACCAGACGAGCGCCGCGGCGATCAGCAGCACCGGCACGATCGAGCCGAGGTTGAGCCAGGTCCAGCCCTGGGTCGTGACCAGCGCGCCGGAGCTGAACGAGGTGATCGTCATGGTCGAGAAGATGACCGTGTCCATGGTCGCCTGCGCCTTCGTCTTCTCCTCGGGCCGGTAGGACAGCGTGAACAGCGACGTGCCGCCGATGAAGAGAAAGTTCCAGCCGACGCCGAGCGTGAACAGGGCAATGAGAAAGCGCTCCAGCTCGACGCCGCTCAGCGCCACTGCGATGCAAGTCGCCTCGAGGGCGAGGCCAACCGCCATGATGCGCAAGGCGCCGAAGCGCTTGATCAGGCTGCCCGTGAAGAAGCTCGGCACGAACATGCCGAGCACATGCCATTCGAGCACGAGCGCGGTACTTTCGAACGGATGGGTGCACATGGCCATCGCGATCGGCGTCGCCGCCATGAGCAGGTTCATGACGCCATAGCCGAAGGCGCAGGCGACGACGGCGACGATGAAGACCGGCTGAGCCGCGATCTCGGCGAGCCTGCGACCGGGCACCGCCGCCGTCGGCAGGACCAGCGGCGGGAAGCGGATGAACGATATCGTCGTCAGCGAGGCCAACGCGACCAGCGCCAGCGCCGCGTAGGCGCCGGCGAATTCGACCGGCAGCGCGTTGCGTGTCAGCCGCGCCAGGTTCGGTCCGGCGACGGCGCCGAGGATGCCGCCCGCGAGGACCCAGGAGATCGCTCTTTCCTTGAACGGCGGCGTGACGAGCTCGGTCGCAGCGAACCGGTACAGGCCGGCATTGGCGTTGTAGTAGCCGGCGAGCAGCGTTCCTGCGACGAGGACCCAGAAGTGGCCGTTGAGCGCCGCCCAGGCGCAAAGCGCCGTGCTGCCGATGGCGACGCAAAGACCGAGCTGGAAGGCGCGCTGCCGGCCCCAGGCGCGCTGGTGACGCCCCACCAGCCCGGCGAACAGCGCGCCGCCAGCGACGTAGGCGGTGATCGGCAGAGTCGCCAGCCAGGCGCTCGGCGCCAGGCGCAGTCCGACCAGGCCGTTGATGGCGATGAAGGTGACGTTGTTGGTCAGGAAAAAGCCCTGGCACAGCACGAGCAGGAGCAGGCGGCGGTTCATGCGCCTTGCCTTCGGTCAGCCAGGCCGAGCCAGGCGAGCAGCGCCAGCGGCGCGGTATCGGCGCGCAGCGTGCGCGGCCCGAGCGAGACTGGCAAGAAGCCTTCGCGCAATGCCGAGGCTTCCTCGTCGGGTGCGAGCCCGCCTTCGGGGCCGCTCAGGACGATCAGGCCGTTCGCGATGGCGTCTTTCCGCTGTCGCATCTGCGCGGCGGCCGGTAGCGCCGACGCCGCGAGGCTGAGCACCCAGCGAGGCGCCTTGTCGTCCGACGCATCGAGCGCCCGAAACCACGCGCCGAGCTTGGTCGGCACGCCGACCGTCGGCACGCGGACGCGACCGCACTGCTCGCTCGCCGAGGCGGCGACCGCCACCCAGTGACGTTGCCGCGCTTCGGCTCGCTCGCCGGCCAGGCGCACCACCGAACGTTCGCAGATCAGCGGCTGGATGGCGGCAGCGCCGAGCTCGGTCGCCTTCTCGACCAGCGCGTCCATACGCTCGTTGGCCGGGATGCCGAGCGCCAGCGTTACCGCAAAAGGCAGCTCGCGCCCCGGCAGCGGCAACGCCGCGCCGACACGCAACTCGACCTCCGCGCGGCCGATCTGCGCGATCTCCGCCGTCCACTCGCAGTCGTCCTCGCCATTGAAGAGCACGACGCCGTCGCCCGGCTGCAGCCGCAACACCTGGACGTGGCGCGACTCCGCCTTCGGCAAGACGATCGTCTCGCCCTCGCTCCAGCGGCGCGGCAGGAAGATGCGCGGCGTCGTCATCGCGCGACCCGTCGCCACCAGGCGCGCCAGCCGCGGCGCAGCACGCGCATCGTCCGCCACAGCGTCGACTCGCGCAGCGCCGTCATGACGCGCGCCTGGGTCCGGTGCCACCAGGCGAGCGCCTGCGCGAACCATGGAAAGGTCAGCAACTGCCGCTCGAGCAGGACGAAGAGCCGGCCGACGATCGCCGTGCCGACCAGCTTGGCCACCACGATCAGCGCGATGCCGAGCTTGGTGTGACCTTCGCCGATGAGCCAGAGCGCGGCCAGCTTGACCGGGACGAGCAGGATCGCCGGCACCAG
>JANXWR010000393.1 GCA_025351025.1 Burkholderiales bacterium
CTGCCGCGCCCACCCAGGATCGACGTGCCGCCCAGCACCACCGCGGCGATGGCCGGCAGCAGGTAGGGGTCGCCCATCGCCTGCGCGGCCTTGCTCGCGTAGCCGGCGAGCAGCACGCCGCCGAAGGCCGAAAGGCCGCCCGAGATCGCGAACGCCGCCATCACCACCGTCCGCGTGCGCGCGCCCGAGAGGTAGGCGGCGCGCTCGCGGTTGCCGATCGCATAGACGGTGCGGCCGAAGGTCGTTCGCGTGAGCAGGAAGACAGCGGCGCCGCCGACCACTGCCCAGACCAGCAGTGCGTTCGGAATGCCGAGCAGGCTGTGCCCGGTGGCGATAAAGCGCATCGCCGGCGACGACGCGTCCTGCGGCGAGAAGCCGCCGGTGTGCACGACCATGAGGCCTTGCGCAACGGCGTTGACGGCCAGCGTCACGACCATCGACGGCAGGCGCAGGAAGGCGACGCCGCAGCCGTTGACCAGGCCGATCGCGACGCCGCAGCCGATGCCGACCGGTATCGCCATCGCCACGCCGATCGGTCCCCAGCCCGTGGCCGCGGTGGCCATCATGCCGCCCACCGCCACCACCCAGGGCACGGAGAGGTCGATCTGGCCGAGCAGGATGACGAGCATCGCGCCGGTGGCGATGACGCCGAGGAAGGACGCGACCTTCAGCTGCTGCAGCAGGTATTCAGGCGAGAGGAAGCTGCTCGAATAGACGCTGCCGAGCAGCAACAGGACGACGATGCACGCGAAGGCCGAGAGCACGGCCGGATCGACATGCCGGCGCAGCGCGGCAAGCGTGCCACGCGGTCCGCGGGCAAGCGCGCGCGCCTCAGCCATAGAGGTCGAGCCGGTTGCGCACGCGCAGCAGCCGCAGCGCCCCCAGGCACACCGCCGCCGCCAGCACCACGCCCTGGAACAGCGGCTGCCAGAGCGGATCGAGGTTGAAGACGAAGAGCAGGTCGCCGATGGTGCGGAACATCAACGCGCCAAAGATCGCGCCGATGGCGCTGCCCGAGCCGCCGAAGAGGGACACACCGCCGAGCACGACGGCGGCGATCGAGTACAGCGTGTAGGTGTTGCCGTTGGCGGCCGAGGCTTCGCCCGAATACGTGATGCAGGTGAGAAAGAGTCCCGCCACCGAGGCGAGCAAGCCGGAGAGCAGATAGGCGACGAACTTGGCGCGGCGGATCGGCACGCCCGACATGTAGGCGGCGACTTCCGACGAGCCGATCGCATAGGCGGCGCGGCCGATCGACGAGCGGCGGAACGGCAGCCAGACGACGACGACGAGCCCGAGCAGCAACGCCAGGCTCGCCGGCACGCCGCCGGGCAGCTGGCCGGTCAAGGCGTCGGCCAGGCCGGCGTTGACGTCGCCGCCAGGGACCCGCCGCAAGGCCAGCGCAGCGCCATAGAAGATGGCGCCGGTGGCGATCGTCGTGACGATCGGCTGCAGCCTCCCGTAGATGACGATCAGCCCGTTGATCGCGCCGCAGAGCGCGCCGACCGCGAGCACGCCGAGGGCACCCAGCACCGTCTGCGCCGGCGAGCCGACGACGATCGACGAGGCCAGGCAGTTGGCCAGCACCATGACCATGCCGACCGAGAGATCGATGCCCGAGGTCAGCACCACCAGCGTCTGTGCCATGGCGACGATGGCGAGCAGCACGCCCTTGTTGGCGGCGGTGGTGGCGACGTTGGCATTCAGGCCGGCCGGATGGTTGGCGGCGTAAATCGCGAACATCGCGACGAAGGCGGCGAACGCGAGCAGCGTGCCGCGGTGCTCGCGCAGCCGGTAGGGCCAGTCGCCTTTCATGCGTGCGCCGCCGGCGCCGTGCCCACGCGGATCTCGTCGCCGATGTTCAGGGCGCTGCTGATCAGCGCGTGCTCGGTGATACCGGCGCCGACCAGCTCGCGCCGGATCGCGCCGTCGTACATCACGAGCACGCGGTCGCAGCAGCCGACCAGCTCGTCGTAGTCGGTCGAATAGAAGAGGATGGCCGCGCCGGCCTCGGCCAGCTCGCGCAGCAGCGCATAGATCTCCTGCTTGGTGCCGACGTCGATGCCGCGCGTCGGGTCGTTGAGCAGGAGGATGCGCGGCGCCATCATCAGCCACTTGCCGATGACGAGCTTTTGCTGGTTGCCGCCGGAAAGCGAGCCCGCCGGCAGGTCGGTGCCGTCGGTGCGGATGGCGAGCAGCTTGACGATGCGCTCGACCGCCACTTGCTCGGCCGCGCGGTCGACGACGCCGAATTTCGAGAGGCGGCCAAGCGCCGCGAACGAGAGGTTGTCGCGCACCGACATCGGCAGCATCAGGCCCTCGGTCTTGCGGTCCTCGGGGATCAGCGCCATGCCGATGTCGCTGCGCTTGGCATCGCCGGGGCCGCCGATGGCGACCGGGCGGCCGTCGATCAGCACCTCGCCGGTCGTGCCGCGCAGCACGCCGAACAAGGCAAGCAGCAACTCGCGCTGGCCCTGGCCGTCGAGGCCGCCGAGACCGATCACCTCGCCGGCGTGCAGCTCGAGCGAAACGTCGTCGAGCCGGCCGCTCCAGCCGAGGTGGCGCAGCTCGAGCCGCGGCGCCGCGTCGCCGGCCGGGCGCGGCGCGCGCGGCGGGAAGACGGCGCTGTACTCGCGGCCGATCATCAGCTCGACCACCTCGTTGTCGGTCTTCGTGCCAGCGGCGTAGCTGGCGACGCTCTTGCCATTGCAGAACACGGTGCACTCGTCGGCCAGCTCGGCGATCTCGTGCATGCGGTGCGAGATGTAGACCAGCGCCAGTCCTTCGCCGCGCAATCTCTTCAGCACCGCGTAGATCTTCATCACGTCGGCCGCCGTCAGCGCCGAGGTCGCCTCGTCGAGGATCAGGATGCGGGGCTGGCGCGCCAGCGCCTTGGCGATCTCGACCATCTGCCGGCGCGACAGCGAGAGATCCTTGACCAGCGCCAGCGGATGGATGTCTTCGGCGCCGGCCCGCGCCAGCGCCTGCTCGGCCATGCGGCGCTGGGCGCGGCGGTCGATCAGGCCGAAGCGGCGTGGCGGATTGCTGATGGCGATGTTGTCGGCGACCGAGAGGTCGGGGATCAGCGACAGCTCCTGGAAGATGCAGGCGATGCCGGCGGCATGAGCCGCGGCCGGCGAGGCAAACCAGACCGGCCGGCCGTCGAGCAGCATCGTGCCCTCGTCGGGGGCGACGACGCCGGCCATGATCTTGATCAGCGTCGTCTTGCCGGCGCCGTTCTCGCCGAGCACGGCGTGGATGCGGCCGGCCTGGATCGCCAGCTCGGCGCCCTGCAGCGCGCGCACGCCTCCGTAGCGCTTGCTCACGCCGTGCATGACGAGAAGGCTCATCGCCCAGCCTTGCCCGGCGCTCGCTTCCGGCAGAAGGAAGCGAGCGCCCGGCCCGAACGCGAACGGCGCACCCGCGCCTACTTGTTCGCTTCGGTCTGGCCCATGATCTCCTGGGCGGTGAAGTTGATGCCGCAGGTGGGGAAGGAGTTGCCGACGAAGAAGTTGTCGGAGAGCTTGGCGTAGAAGTCGTTGCCGTCCTTCATGTTCGGGAACTCGGCCTTGGCCAGCGGCAGCTTCACCGACTGCGGCACGACCTTGCCTTCGAGCGCGGCGATCGCCGTCTTGATCGCCACCGCCACCTGGGCCGGGCCGGTGCCGGCCGAGGCGCACTTCAGGCCCTGGCCCGAGAACTGGGCGCAGAACTTGCGAAATCCATTCTCGGTCTCGCCTCCGAAAGGCACGAACGGGTGCTTGGCATCGATCATCGCCTGCACCACGCCGGTGTCGCCGCCCTGCGCGGTGATCGCGTCGAAGTGCTTGTGCACCGCGATCGCATCGGCGGTGACTTTCTGCGCGGTCGGATCGTCCCACTTGCCGAGCACTTCGACGATGTCCCACTTCTTGCCCGAGCCCTTGAGCACTTCATGGATGCCTTCGTGGCGGTCGCGATCGACCGAGGTGCCGGAGACGCCGCGCACCTCGAGCACCTTGCCGCCGTTCGGCACGTACTTGACCAGCCATTCGGCCCAGTACTTGCCGAGCCCCTTCTGGTCGACGTTGACGTTGATCGCCTCTTCGGTGTCGAGGATGTTGTCGAAGGCGACCAGCACCACGCCGGCGTCGTTGGCGCGCTTGATCACCGGCTTGAAGGCGGCCGGGTTCTGCGCGTTGACGACGATCGCGTCGTAGCCGGAGTCGATGAAGTTGTTGATCGCGGCGATCTGCGCGGCCACGTCCTCACCGGTGGAGACGACCTTGAACTCCTTCAGCTTGGCGGCGACGTCGGGCTGCGCCGCATAGGCCTTGGCCGTCTTGATCATCTGGATGCGCCAGGTGTTGGCGACGTAGCCGTTCGCCAGGGCGATGCGGTAGGGGCCTTTCTTCGCCGGGTACTGGAACAGCTTGGTGTCGCTGGCCCAGGGCGCGAAGCACTTCGGGTCGGAATTGGCAGCGGTGACGACCTTCGGCGCGGCCGCCAGCGCGGCGGTGCCGAGGCAGCCTCCGGCGACGGCCGCTGCCGCCGCCAGCGCCACTCGATGCAGGCAGGATTTCGAGGCCATGGCTAGTCTCCTATCGTTGTTCGGAGAAATTACTGTATCGATTTACCAAATCGCAGCATCTAGGCGAATACCCGAGCGGGGTATCGCACTTGCTTGGGGCTGCTCCGGTTGTGGACTTGCAGGCGAGCCCATAGCATGAAGCCGGTGGCGGGTTACCGCTTCGACGACAAGTCTTGAGGAGATCGCGATGAGAGAGCCAGAACTGCGTGCACTGATCGAAGACGTCCGCACCGGACAGTTGCCCCGGCGCAGCTTCATCCAGCAGATGGTCGGCCTTGGCCTCACGGCGCCGATGGCCTCGATGATGTTGATGCACGCGGGCATCGCCCAGGCGCAGCCGGCGCCCGTCTACAAGCCGACCAGGCGCGGTGGCGGCGGCGCGCTGAAGACGCTGTGGTGGCAAGGCCCGACGCTCTTGCAGCCGCACTTCGCCAACGGCACCAAGGATCAGGAAGGCTCGCGCGTCTTCTACGAGCCGCTCGCCATCTGGGACAACGACGGCAACCTCGTGCCCATCCTCGCCGCCGACATTCCGAGTGTCGCCAACGGCGGCGTGCTCGACGGCGGCAAGGTGGTGCGCTGGCGCCTGAAGAAGGGCGTGACCTGGCACGACGGCAAGCCCTTCACCGCCGACGATTGCGTCTTCACCTGGGAATATGCTCGCGACCCGGCGACCGCCGCGGTGACGAGTGCGGTCTACAAGGACCTCACCGTCACCAAGGTCGACGACTACACCATCCTCGTCTCGTTCAAGAAGCCGACGCCGTTCTGGGCCACCGCCTTCGTCGCCGCCGAGGGCATGATCATCCCGAAGCACCTGTTCGGTCCCTACATCGGCTCGAAGTCCCGCGACGCGCCGACCAACCTCAAGCCGGTCGGCACCGGTCCGTACAAGTTCGTCGATTTCCGGCCCGGCGACTTGGTCACCGGCGAGATCAACAAGAACTACCACATGCCGAACCGCCCGCATTTCGACACGATCGAGATGAAGGGCGGCGGCGACGCGACCTCGGCGGCACGTGCCGTGCTGCAGACCGGCGAGTACGACTACGCCTGGAACCTGCAGGTCGAAGATGAAGTGCTGCTGCGCATGGAAAAGGGCGGCAAGGGCAAGGCGCACATCGTCCCCGGCGGCGACATCGAGTTCATCCAGGTCAACATCACCGATCCGTGGAACGAGGTCGACGGCGAGCGCGGCAGCGTCAAGAGCAAGCACTTCGCGTTCAGCGACCCCAAGGTCCGCGAGGCGATGTCGATGCTCTGCGACAAGAAGAGCATGCAGGAGTTCATCTATGGCCGCACCGGCTTCGCGACCGCCAACTTCATGAACAACCCGCCGCGCTTCAAGTCGCCGAACACCAAGTGGGAGTTCAGCGTCGACAAGGCGAACGCGCTGCTCGACGCCGCCGGCTGGAAGAAAGGCGCCGACGGCATCCGCGAAAAAGGCGGCAAGAAGATGAAGTTCGTCTACCAGACTTCGATCAACGGCACGCGCCAGAAAGAGCAGGCGATCGTCAAGCAGGCCTGCCAGAAGGCCGGCATCGACCTCGAGCTGAAGTCGGTGACGGCGTCGGTCTTCTTTTCGTCCGACGTCGCCAACCCCGACACCTACCCCAAGTTCTGGGCCGACATGCAGATGTATACAACGACCATGACCGCGCCCGACGCCGAGCGCTTCATGGACCAGTACAAGTCCGACGAGATCTCGCAGAAAGCCAACAAGTGGCAGGGCCGCAATATCTGCCGCTACGTCAACCCGGAGTACGACAAGCTCGCGGTCGCCGGCTCCGCTGAGCTCGACCCGGTGAAGCGGGCGGCGATCTACATCAAGATGAACGACATAGTTATCACCGAGTTCATCGTCATCCCGCTGATCAGCCGGCCGCGCGTACGTGGCGGGGCGCTGAACCTGGTGACCACGCTCTCGGGCTGGGACCTCGACTTCTCGGCCCTGCAGAACTGGTACCGCGAAGGCGGCACCGCCTGATCGCAACGTCATCCTGAGCGGCTGCCAAGGATCTCGTCAGTGGCGCGCGCCGGGATCCTTCGCGCTGCTCAGGATGACAGCCTAGTAGGCCACGCGTAGTGGGGCACTACCTCCTGCGGCGGCTGCTGATCGCCATACCGAGCCTGCTCGGCATCAGCGTCGTCATCTTCACGGTGCTGGCGCTGGCGCCCGGCGATCCGTTCGGCGAGATGACGCTCAACCCGAACATCCCGCCCGAGGTGGTGCAGCGCCTGCGCACCCAGTTCGGCCTCGACGACCCGGTCTGGCAGCGCTACTTCCACTGGCTGTTCGCGATGTTCAAGGGCGAGTGGGGGTTTTCCTTCATCAGCCGCGTCGACGTCGACAAGCTGATCCTGCATCGCGTGCCGGTCACGCTCGCCATCATCGGCGCCTCGCAGGTCGTGGCGCTGCTGATCGCCCTGCCGGTCGGCATCTATTCGGCGGCGCGCCCCTATTCGTGGTTCGACCGCATCGCCAGCACGCTCGCCTTCGTCGGCTTTTCGCTGCCGACCTTCTTCACCGGCCTGCTGCTGATCCTGCTCTTCTCGATCAAGCTCGACTGGCTGCCTTTCGTCTTCCGCGCCGACATCTCTGCCACCGGCTGGTCGTGGTGGTCGCAGATGATCAAGCAGTCGATCATGCCGGTGCTCGTGCTCGGCCTGTTCCAGGGCGCGAGCTGGACCCGCTATGTGCGCTCGGCGATGCTCGACGTCGTGCGCCTCGACTACGTCACGACGGCGCGCAGCAAAGGCCTGCGCGAGCGCGCCGTGATCATGAAGCACGTCGTTCGCAACGCCATGATCCCGGTCGTGACGCTGGTCGCGCTGACCATGCCGCAGGTGTTCGGCGGCGCCATC
>JANXWR010000466.1 GCA_025351025.1 Burkholderiales bacterium
GTCATCGGCCAAGCTTGCGAGTTCGACTACTCGGGCGCCCAGGCCTGCAAGGCGCTGCGCGAGGAGGGATACCGCGTCGTCCTCGTCAACAGCAATCCGGCAACGATCATGACCGACCCGGAGATGGCCGACGCCACCTACATCGAGCCGATCACCTGGAGCGTGGTCGAGAAGATCATCGCCAAGGAGCGGCCGCGAAGCCATGGAGGTTTTGCGCTGCTGCCGACGATGGGCGGGCA
Organism: Burkholderiales bacterium; assembly: GCA_025351025.1. Classification (GTDB taxonomy): domain Bacteria; phylum Pseudomonadota; class Gammaproteobacteria; order Burkholderiales; family Burkholderiaceae_C; genus Schlegelella_A. The sequence continues at coordinate 240 of JANXWR010000466.1, forward strand.
GACCGCGCTCAACTGCGCGCTCGACCTGCACAAGCACGGCGTCCTGCAGAAGTACGGCGTCGAGATGATCGGCGCCAACGAGAAGGCGATCGAGAAGGCCGAGGACCGGCTCAAGTTCAAGGACGCGATGACCGGCATCGGCCTGCATTCGGCCAGGTCGGGCATCGCCCACTCGATGGACGACGCGCTTGCCGTGCAGAAGCGCATCGCCCACGACATCGACGGCAACGGCTTTCCGATGGTGATCCGGCCCAGCTTCACGCTCGGCGGCACCGGCGGCGGCATCGCCTACAACCCGGACGAGTTCGAAGAGATCTGCAAGCGCGGCCTCGACCTCTCACCGAGCAAGGAGCTCCTCATCGAGGAGAGCCTGATCGGCTGGAAGGAGTTCGAGATGGAGGTGGTCCGCGACAAGGCGGACAACTGCATCATCGTCTGCTCGATCGAGAACCTCGACCCGATGGGCATCCACACCGGCGACTCGATCACGGTGGCGCCGGCGCAGACCTTGTCCGACAAGGAATACCAGCTGATGAGGAACGCCTCGATCGCGATTCTGCGCGAGATCGGCGTCGAGACCGGCGGCTCGAACGTGCAGTTCGCGGTCAACCCGAAGGACGGCCGGATGGTCGTCATCGAGATGAATCCGCGCGTCTCGCGCTCGTCGGCGCTGGCCTCGAAGGCGACCGGCTTTCCGATCGCCAAGGTCGCCGCCAAGCTTGCGGTCGGCTATACGCTCGATGAGCTGAAGAACGACATCACCGGTGGCGCGACGCCGGCGAGCTTCGAGCCTTCGATCGACTACGTAGTCACCAAGATCCCGCGCTTCGCATTCGAGAAGTTTCCCGCCGCCGATTCGCGCCTGACAACGCAGATGAAGTCCGTCGGCGAGGTGATGGCGATCGGCCGCACCTTCCAGGAAAGCCTGCAAAAAGCGCTGCGCGGCCTGGAGACCGGCATCGACGGGCTGTCGGAGCGCAGCAGCGACCGCGAAGAGATCGTGCAGGAGATCGGCGAGGCCGGACCAGAGCGGATCCTGTTCGTCGCCGACGCGTTCCGCATCGGCATGAGCGCCGCCGAGATCTTCGAAGAGACGTCGATCGATCCCTGGTTCCTTTCGCAGATCGAGCAGATCGTGACGACCGAGAAGGCGCTGGCCGGACGCGCGCTGGAGAGTCTCTCCGCCGCCGAGATGCGCTACGTCAAGGCCAAGGGATTCTCGGACCGTCGCCTGGCGCGCCTGCTCGGCACGAGCGAGTCCGAGGTGCGATCGCAGCGCCATGTGCAGGACGTGCGCCCGGTCTACAAGCGCGTCGATACCTGCGCTGCCGAGTTCGCGACGCAGACCGCCTACATGTACTCGACCTACGACGAGGAGTGCGAGGCCGCGCCGACTGACCGCAGGAAGATCATGGTGCTCGGCGGCGGCCCGAACCGGATCGGCCAGGGCATCGAGTTCGACTACTGCTGCGTCCATGCCGCGCTCGCGATGCGCGAAGACGGCTACGAGACGATCATGGTCAACTGCAATCCCGAGACCGTCTCGACCGATTACGACACCTCTGACCGCCTCTACTTCGAGCCGGTGACGCTCGAGGACGTGCTCGAGATCGTCGCCAAGGAAAAGCCGCTCGGCGTCATCGTCCAGTACGGCGGACAGACGCCGCTCAAGCTCGCGCTCGAGCTCGAGAAGGCCGGCGTGCCGATCGTCGGCACGACCCCCGATTCGATAGACATCGCCGAGGACCGCGAGCGCTTCCAGAAGCTGCTGCACAAGCTCGGCCTGCGTCAGCCGCCGAACCGCACCGCGCGCACCGAAGAGCAGGCGTTGCAGCTGGCGCAGGAGATCGGCTACCCCCTAGTCGTCCGTCCGAGCTACGTGCTCGGCGGCCGGGCCATGGAGATCGTGCACGGCGACAAGGATCTCGAGCGCTACATGCGCGAGGCGGTCAAGGTGAGCGAGAAGTCGCCGGTGCTGCTCGACCGCTTTCTCGACGACGCGATCGAGGTCGACGTCGACTGCATCAGCGACGGCGTCGAGGTGATGATCGGCGGCATCATGGAGCACGTCGAGCAGGCCGGTATCCACTCCGGCGACTCGGCCTGCTCGCTGCCGCCGTATTCGCTGCCGAAAGGCCTGCAGGACGAGATGCGCCGGCAGACGACCTTGATGGCCAAGGCCCTCAAGGTCGTCGGCCTGATGAACGTGCAGTTCGCGATCCAGGGTGACGTCGGCGGCGACGGCAGCCAAGGTGCCGTCTATGTGCTCGAGGTCAATCCGCGCGCCTCTCGCACGGTGCCATTCGTCTCGAAGGCGACTGCGCAGCCGCTCGCCAAGATCGCCGCCCGTTGCATGGTCGGGCAAGGACTCGGCGCGCAGAGCGGCGTTCGCGGCGAGGTCATCCCCGCGTACTTCTCGGTCAAGGAAGCCGTCTTTCCGTTCAACAAGTTCCCGGGCGTCGACCCGATCCTCGGGCCGGAGATGCGCTCGACCGGCGAGGTCATGGGCGTCGGCCGGACCTTCGGCGAGGCGATGTTGAAGAGCCAGCTCGGCGCCGGCTCGCGCCTGCCGACCAAGGGCACGGTCTGCATCACCGTGAAGAACGGCGACAAGCCTCGCGCCGTCGCGGTCGCCCGCGACCTGCATGCGCTCGGCTTCCAGCTCGTGGCGACGCGCGGCACGGCGGCGGCGATCGTCGAAGCCGGCGTACCGGTGCGCGCCGTCAACAAGGTCAAGGACGGCCGGCCGCACATCGTCGACATGCTGAAGGCGGGCGAGATCCAGCTCGTCTTCACGACCGTCGACGAGACGCGCACCGCGATCGCCGATTCGCGCCACATCCGGCAGGCCTCGCTCGCCCATCGCGTCACCTACTACACGAGCATGGCCGGCTGCGAGGCGGCGGTCGAAGGCATGAAGCATCGCGACGACCTCACGGTGGTGTCTTTGCAGGAGCTGCACACCGAACTGCACTAAACTGAGTCCAGCCCAGCGCCGCCGCCGGAAGTTCCCGCGGCGGCTTGTTTTTGTCTTTCGAGGTTCGACGATGGCGACCATTCCGCTCACCCGCCGCGGTGCCGAAAAGTTGAAGGAAGAGCTGACCCGGCTGAAGTCGGTCGAGCGCCATGCCGTGATCCAGGCGATCAGCGAGGCGCGCGCCCAGGGCGATCTCTCGGAGAACGCCGAGTACGAGGCGGCCAAGGACAAGCAGGGCTTCATTGAAGGCCGCATCCTCGAGATCGAAAGCAAGCTCGCAGCGGCGCAGGTCATCGATCCCTCGACGCTCGACGCCGAGGGCCGCGTCGTGTTCGGCTCGACGGTCGACCTCGAGGAAGAGGAATCCGGCGCCAAGGTCACCTACCAGATCGTCGGCGACGACGAGGCCGACCTGAAGCAAGGCCTGGTCTCGATCAGTTCGCCGATCGCGCGGGCACTGATCGGCAAGGAAGTCGGCGACATCGCCGAAGTGCAGGCGCCGGGCGGCGCCAAGAGCTACGAGATCATGGGCGTGCGCTACGCGTGAAGGCGGTGGTGCTCGGCCGGCTCGGTGCCCGGCTCGCCGGCGCCTGGACAGGACTCATGATCGGCCTCGGCGCCGTCGCCGCGCCCGCCCTGTTCGCGTTGCTGCCGCGCGCCGACGCCGGCCGGGTCGCGGCGCGTCTGTTCTCGCTCGACGCGACGATCGGCATCGGCGCGGGCGCGGTCCTCGTTCTGATCAGCCTGCAGCTCGGGCGCGAGCGCGCCGAGCAGGGTCGCGGCTCGCGCTTCGGACTGGAGCTCGGCCTGGCGCTCGGGGCGCTGCTCTGCATCGTCGCCGGCTACTACGCGCTGCTGCCGATGATCGAAGAGGCACGCGCCGGCCACGGTATCCTGTCGTTCGGTGCGCTGCACGCGATCGCTTCGGCGTTTTTCGTCACGAAGGCGGCGATCGTCGCCGTGCTTGCCTGGCGCTTCTCGGCGCCGGAGCGCTGACGCTCAGTCCTGCTGCAGCTTCTTGACGCTGGTGGTGCGCTTACGTGCGCGCTTCAGCTCGCCGCCGGCGGCCAGGCGCATGTTGCCGAGCACCTTGACCTTCTTGACCTGGGGCCGGTGGTTGCCGCTCTTCGAGAACTTGAGCACCTTTACCATCTTCGGCCCGGGCATCCGGTCTTCGCGTTCGGCCTTCTCTTTCGACCGCGGCTCGCGCCAGAACACCAGAAGCTTGCCGATGTGCTGGATCGGCGCCGCATTGAAAGCGGCGCTCAGCTCGCCGAACAAGGCTTCGCGGCTGGCCCGGTCGTCGGAGAAAACGCGCACCTTGATCAGGCCGTGCACGCCGAGGGCGGTGTCGATCTCGCGCCGCACGGCGGCGGTCGCACCGTCGGCGCCGATCGCCACGACCGGGTCGAGGTGATGCGCCTCGGCGCGCTTCAGCTTGCGCTGGGCGGGAGTGAGAAAGAGGGCGGGCACGCGCCTATTATCGGCGCGAGGACGACAAGGACGATGGCGACGCGAGGCAAAGGCAAGAAGCTCAACAAGGCGTGGCTGCACGATCACCTGACCGACCCCTACGTCAAGCAGGCGCAAAGGGACGGCTATCGCGCCCGCGCTGCCTACAAGCTGAAGGAGATCGACGAGCAACTGCACCTGCTGCGGCCGGGCCAGCTCGTCGTCGACCTCGGCGCCGTGCCGGGCGCCTGGAGTCAGTACGTGCGGCGCAAGTTCGGCCGCGGCGCGAGCGCCGATGCCGATGCCGCGGGACCGCTGCAGGGAGCCATCATCGCCCTCGACATGCTCGAGCTCGAGCCGGTCGACGGCGTCGAATTCATCCACGGCGATTTTCGCGAGTCGGCGGTGCTGGCAGCGCTGGAAGCGCGGGTCGGTGCGCGCAAGGTCGACGTCGTGCTGTCGGACATGGCGCCCAACCTTTCCGGCATCGCTTCGGCTGACGGCGCGCGCATGACCGAGCTGGTCGAGCTGGCGATCGAATTCGCCCGCGCTCACCTCGTCGACAGTGGCGCGCTGGTGTGCAAGGTCTTCCACGGCAGCGGCTACAGCCAGCTCGTGAAGCGCTTCAAAACCGAGTTTCGGACCGTCAAACCAATCAAGCCGAAAGCGTCGCGCGCCAAGTCGGCCGAAACCTTTATCGTGGGTATCGGTCTCAAGGCGCGCGCATCCAGCGCCGATATTCACACGTAGGCCCTTTTTCGAGGGCGGTGAACGCTCCGCAGGCGGGCCTTGCGTGGACTAAAATCGTCCGCAGATGCCGTGGGTAGCGTGTCCGGGCTCGGCCCGGCGTTTTTCGCTAACCCCTTGAATTGGAGTCACGGTGAACAATCAATGGTTTTCGAAGGTCGCGGTTTGGCTCGTGATCGCGCTGGTGCTATTCACCGTATTCAAGCAATTCGAGCGGACCGGGGCGCAAAGCGGCGCGATCGGCTATTCGGATTTTCTTGAAGAGGTCCGCGGCAAGCGCGTTCGCAGCGTGACGCTGCAGGAGGGCCCGGGCGGCTCGACCGAGATCCGCGCCAAGACCAATGACGACAAGGAACTACGCACCACCGCGACCTACCTCGACCGCGGCTTGGTCGGCGACCTGATCAACAACAACGTCAAGTTCGACGTCAAGCCGCGCGAAGAGCCTTCCTTCCTGCTCTCGATCCTGGCCTCATGGGGTCCGATCCTGCTCCTGATCGGCGTCTGGATCTACTTCATGCGGCAGATGCAGGGCGGCGGCAAGGGCGGCGCCTTCAGCTTCGGCAAGTCGAAGGCGCGCATGCTCGACGAAGCCAACAACACCACGACCTTCGCCGACGTCGCCGGCTGCGACGAGGCCAAGGAAGAGGTCAAGGAGCTGGTCGACTTCCTGAAGGATCCGCAAAAGTTCCAGAAGTTGGGCGGTCGCATCCCGCGCGGCGTGCTGCTGGTCGGGCCTCCCGGCACCGGCAAGACGCTGCTCGCCAAGGCGATCGCCGGCGAAGCCAAGGTGCCGTTCTTCTCGATTTCTGGCTCCGACTTCGTCGAGATGTTCGTCGGCGTCGGCGCGGCCCGCGTGCGCGACATGTTCGAGCAGGCGAAGAAGAGTGCGCCATGCATCATCTTCATCGACGAGATCGATGCCGTCGGCCGCCATCGTGGCGCCGGCCTTGGGGGAGGCAACGACGAGCGCGAGCAGACGCTGAACCAGATGCTGGTCGAGATGGACGGCTTCGAGACCAACCTCGGCGTCATCGTCATGGCGGCGACGAACCGGCCCGACATCCTCGACCCGGCGCTGCTGCGTCCGGGCCGCTTCGACCGGCAGGTCTTCGTGACCCTGCCCGATGTGCGCGGTCGCGAGCAGGTGCTCAACAT
>JANXWR010000532.1 GCA_025351025.1 Burkholderiales bacterium
ACAGTGACGAGCGCCGCCCCGGGGCTGTAGAAGTAGCGCAGGCGCGCCCGATCGAGCAAGCCGGGCGCGGGAGGAACCAAAGCACTCATGCGATCAGCGCGGCGCGCGCGTTACCCGCGCGTTGACGGCGGCCATGGCGACGGCGACGACCAGGTTCAACGACAGGTACACCGCCATGATGATGACGATGACCTCGAGCGCCTGCCCGTTCTGGTTGATGGAGGTGTTGGCGATCGAGACCAGGTCCGGGTAACCGATCGCCACCGCCAGCGACGAGTTCTTGATCAGGTTCATATACTGGCTGGCCAGCGGCGGGATCGCCAGGCGCAGCGCCTGGGGGAAGATGACGCCGGCCATCGCTTGCCCGCGCGTCAGCCCGAGCGCCAGCGCCGCATGCGATTGACCGACCGGAACGGCCAGCGCACCAGCGCGAACCAGCTCCGAGATCGATGCCGACGTGAAGAGCGAGAGGCCCAGCCAGAGGGCAAGAAATTCCGGCGTCAGCGAGGCCCCGCCGCTGATCAGAAAGCCGTCGAGCTCGGGCCGCGACCAGCCGCCGATCGCACCGAACAACAGCCACGCCGCCAGCGCGGCCGCGCATCCGCCGACCATGCCGAAGAGGCCGGCGCCGACGCTGAGCCAGCGTCGCGCCGCCATGAAGGCAATCGCTCCGACGAGCAGGCCTGCCATCAGGGCGGCCAGCAGTGCGTAGGTACCGGAATCCGGCACGGCGATCTGCAGCCCCTGCTTGGAAAGCAGCGCGACCCCGTCGAGCGACAAGGCGCTCGAGGACTCGGGCAGCAGCTCGGTCGCCAGCAGATAGATCGCCAGCAGCTGGATCAGGAGCGGCGTGTTGCGAAAGACCTCGACGTAAGCGCTGCCCAGGTTGGCTACAAGCGCGTGGCGCGTGAGGCGCATCAGGCCGACCGCGACGCCGAGGGCGCTGGCGAGTACGATGCCGGCGATCGAGACGCGCAGCGTGTTGGCCATGCCGACGGCGAAGGCGCGCAGGTAGCTTTCGCGGGCGCTGTAGTCGAACAGCAGCTCGCCGATGTTGAAGCCGGCCGGGTCGTTCAGGAAGCCGAAGCCCGACCGGATCTGGCGCGCTGCGAGATTGGCGGCGATGTTCTGCGTCAGGCCGATGAGCACGGCCGCGATGACGAGCACGAGCGCGCCCTGCAGCAGCCACTCGCGCGCCCGGCGCCGCCGCTGCCGGGCTCGCCAGGCCGCGTCACCGGCAACAGCGGACACGAGATCGCTGCCGTCGGCTGCGCGGCAGGGCGAGGTGTCAGCGGATCGGCGGGGCGTACATCAGGCCGCCCTTGGTCCACAGGTTGTTGACGCCGCGCGGCAGACCGACCGGTGACTTCGGCCCGAGGTTGCGTTCGAAGCTCTCGCCGTAGTTGCCCACTTGCTTGACGATGCGATAAGCCCATTCGGCGTCGAGCCCGAGCAGCTTGCCGGTGTCTTCGGAGGCGCCGAGGAAGCGCTGCACGCCGGGGTCCTTGTTGCTCGTCTTCTGCTGGTCGACGTTGGCCTGCGTCAGGCCCTCCTCTTCGGCTTCGAGCAGCGCGAACTGGGTCCAGCGAACGATCTGGAACCATTCATCGTCGCCGCGGCGAACCGACGCGCCTAGGGGCTCCTTGGAGATCACCTGCGGCAGGATGACGTAGTCGTCGGCCTTCGGCGCCTTCGTGCGGGCGCCGGCGAGGTCGCTCATGTCGGTCGTGTAGACCTGACAACGCCCGGCGAAGAAGGCGCTCGTGATCGCCTCGGCCGTATCGAAGACGACCGATTTGTACTTCATGCCATTGGCGGCGAAGTAGTCGGCGACGTTCTTCTCGCTCGTCGTCCCGGCCTGCACGCACATCGTCACGCCATTCATCTTCTTGGCGCTGTCGATCTTCAGCTTCTTCGGCACCATGAAGCCCTGGCCGTCGTAGTAGTTGATGCCGGTGAAGGCGACGCCGAGCGACGCGTCGCGGGTCAGCGTCCACGTGCTGTTGCGCGACAGCACGTCGATCTCGCCGGCCTGCAGCGACGCGAAGCGCTGCTGCGAGTTGAGCGGAACGTACTTGACCTTGTCCGCGTCCTTGAGCACGGCCGCAGCGACGGCGCGGCAGAAGTCGACGTCGAGGCCGCTCCACTTGCCCTGGCTGTCGGCGTTCGAAAATCCCGGCCCCGAGGTGTTGACGCCGCAGACGAGCTGGTTGCGCGCCTTTACCGCGTCGAGGGTCTTGCCCGCTTGCGCGGTCGTCGTGAGCCCGACGCTGGCGATTGCGACCGCGGTCATGACCAAGTGCTTGAGCGACATCGATGTCTCCGCAGTCTGTGAATGAAGAGGAGCAGTTTAGCGATCCTTGAAATGGCGACGATGCCGAGCCCGCCGCCTGCGGCCGGAACGAGCGAAGATCGCGACATGTCCGTGCCGCCTTCACCCGCCGCCCAGCCCCGCAACCCGCTGCACGGCCTGACCCTGGAGGCGATCGTCACCGCCCTCGTCGCCCAGTACGGCTGGCCCGGTCTCGCCGAGCGCATCCCGGTGCGCTGCTTCCTGAGCGAGCCGAGCATCAAGTCGAGCCTCGCCTTCCTGCGCCGCACGGCGTGGGCACGCGAGAAGGTCGAAGGCCTCTACCTCTTCATGCTGCGCGAGTTGCGCCGCAACGCCTGATGCTGCTCAAGTACCTGGCCGGCTACTCGCCCGCGCTGCTCGATCGGGTGCGCGAGCTGATCGCCGAAGGTCGCCTGGCCGAGACCGTGAGCCGCCGCTACCCCGAAGGCCACGAGGTCACCACCGACCGCGCCCTCTACGACTACGTCGGCGAGCTGAAGTCACGCTACATGCGCAATGCGCCGGCGCTGGCGAAGGTGCAGTACGACATGAAGCTGCACGTCGTGCGCAACGCGCTCGGCACGCACACCACGGTGTCGCGGGTGCAGGGCAACCGTCTCAACGCCAAGCGCGAGATCCGCGTCGCCAGTCTGTTCAGGCAGGCGCCGGCGCCGTTCCTGAAGATGATCGTCGTGCACGAGCTGGCGCACCTGAAGGAGCGCGAGCACGACAAGGCGTTCTATGCGCTCTGCACCCACATGGAGCCCGAGTACCACCAGCTCGAGCTCGACGTGCGGCTCTGGCTGACCGCGCTCGAGCTGCCGTAGCGGGGTTTTTGCGTAGTGCTTGACATGCAAGTGTTTACTTGCATATCATTCGGCCACGGTCTGCATGGACCGAGCAACCCGCAAAGGAGAGAAATCATGGTGGATATCCTGCACAAGGTCGGCATCAAGGCGTCGACGGATGAGGTCTACAAAGCCATGGCCACGCGCGAGGGCCTGGCCGGCTGGTGGACGACGAACACGAAGGGTGAAGGCAAGGTCGGCAGCGTGATCGACTTCCGCTTCAGCGCCAACGGCGCCGAGATCGGCAGCGCGGAGATGAAGGTTCTCGAGCTGGCGCCTGGCAAGCAGGTGATGTGGCAAGTGGTCGGCGGCCCTGCCGAATGGATCGGCACGCGGATCGCCTTCGAGCTCAAGCAGGAAGGCGAGTACTGCATCGTGCTCTTCAAGCACCAGGGCTGGAAGGAGCCGGTCGAATTCATGCACCACTGCAGCACCAAGTGGGCGATCTTCATGATGAGCCTGAAGTCGCTCGTCGAGACCGGAAAAGGTGCCCCGAGTCCCGACGACATCAAGATCGACAACTGGAACTAGCGTCCCATCCCATGCCGGCGTCGGACATCGACAAGGTCTTCAAGGCGCTGGCCGATCCCGGCCGCAGGCGCCTGCTCGACCAGCTGTACCGCGACAACGGCCAGACGCTCACCGCCCTGTGCGAGCACATGGAGATGACGCGCCAGGCCGTGACGCAGCACCTGCAGCTGCTCGAAGAAGCCAACCTCGTGGCCGTCGTCTGGCAAGGGCGGGAAAAGCTCCACTACCTCAACCCCGTGCCGCTGCACGAGATCTACACGCGCTGGATCGAGAAGTTCGAGCACGGCCGACTCGGTGCCCTGCGCGCCCTCCGCAAACGACTGGAAAGCGACGACGATGAAAAAGCCTGATTACGTCTATGTGACCTACATTGCCACCACGCCCGAAAAGACTTGGGCAGCTCTGGTCGACACCGACCTGACGCGCGAGTACTGGCGCGATCCGGTCGCCGGCTGCGCCCGCACCAATGTCTCGGACTGGAAGCCCGGCTCGCCATGGAAGCATGTCCGCGCCGACGGCTCCGACGTCGTCGACATCGTCGGCAAGGTGATCGAGAGTGCGCCGCCGCGTCGCCTGGTGTTCAGCTGGGCGCGACCTGCCGATGCGGACAACGCGGCGAAGCATTCGCGCGTCTCCTTCGACATCGAGCCCTACGGCGAGAAGCTGGTCCGCCTGACGGTGACGCACGACGAACTCGAGCGCGACACCGACATGCTGACGAGCATCTCGGGCGGCTGGCCGAAGGTGCTCTCCAACCTCAAGACCTTTCTCGAGACCGGCAGCGCGCTTCCTGCGCAGGCGGCCGCTTGAAGAACTCGCGCAGGGAATCTCAGCCCTGCGCGACGTCGACCCACTCGGCGTCGGTCAGCTGCACCAGCCGCTCCGGCGCGATGCGCATCGCGCTGTGCGGGCTGCCGGCGGCGGGCACGACGACGTCGAACCTGCGCAGCGACACGTCGGCGTAGACGCGCAACGGCCGCGGCAGGCCGAACGGGCAGACGCCGCCCACCGGGTGGCTGGTCGCCTCGAGCACTTCTTCGGCGTCGAGCATCTTGGCCTTGGCGGCGAAGCGGTCCTTGTACTTGCGGTTGTCCAGGCGCGACTCACCGCTCACAACGACGAGGATCGGCTCGTCCCTGAGCCTGAGCGAAAGCGTCTTGGCGATGCGGTCCGGCTCGATGCCGTGCGCCGCGGCGGCGAGTGCGACCGTGGCGGTGCTCGTCGTCACCTCGAGGATCTCGATGTCAGGCGCGTGCGCCGCGAGAAAGGCGCGAACGGATTGCAGGCTCATCGCTTTGGCCCGTCTCAGGCGCGCGCCGGCTTGCGAAAGTCGTTCTCGATCCAGGTCTCTGCGCTCTGCGCCGTGAGCCTGAAGCCGGCACCGACGCGAACCCGCGCCAGCTCGTCGCCGGCGGCATCGAGCGCGCTGAGCTCGGCATAGGGATCGTCCTCGTCGGGCACGATGTCGAGCTTGACGGTGATGCGGCCCGACGGCGCGGTCACCGTCACGCTTTTGTGCCGGTCGGCATGGGTCTGCTGCTCGTGGCGGCGGATCACCTCGGCCGCGGTCTTCACCAGCGTGTGAAAGGCGGCGCTGTCGAGCGGCTTCGGGTTGCGCTTGTCGCGGCCCATCGTCCACGGGCCGACGAGCGCCGGCTCGGGCTCGCCGTCCTTGATCATCTCGACCGCCCAGCCCTCGTCGTCCTCGTTCTTGACGACGCGCGCGGTCCAGCCGTCGTCGTGCCAGAGGCGGTCTTCGTGGATGGCGGCGGAAGGGTCGGTGTCGGCGTTCGTCATGGTCGGGCCGCGGCGCAAAGGGCGAGATGGTACGTTGCGGCGACACGCCCTTTCTCGCTTCGCGCGCGACCGCGTCGGCGACGGCTCCAGGGCCGGCCGCGCGCGGCGAAGAACTCGACCGGCGCGCGACGGGCCTTCGATGGCTGTCGACGTCGGCACGCCGCCGGCGTCATGCCTTGTCAGGGCGCGCCGGCGGCCGAGCTGTCTTTGCGCTGCGCAGGACGCCGATCCGCTAGCGGATCTTCGCCGCCTCCTGCTCCATCTGCGACACGAGCTTGTCCATCTGGTCGATCACCGCCTGGATCGTCGCGCGCTGCGTCAGGTCGACGCCGGCCTTCTTGAGCTGCGTCATCGGGTAGTCGTTGCCGCCGCTCTTCAGCAACGTCAGGTAGCGCGCCGTCGCCGCCTGGCGCGATTCGGGCGTGCCCGTCGTCATCGCACCGTAGAGCTGCGCCGACGAAGCGAAGCAGGTCGCGTACTGGTACACGTAGTACGGCGTGTCGAAGAAGTGCGGGATGCGCGCCCAGGTGTACTTGTAGAAGTCGTCGGTGGCCAGCGCGTCGCCCCAATAGTCCTTCAGCACGGCGGCGTAGAGGCCGTTCAGCACCTCGGTCGTCACCGGCTCGCCGTTCTCGATGAGGCGGTGCGCGCGCAGCTCGAAGTCAGCGAACATCACCTGCGTGTAAAAGGTGCCGACGATTGAATCGACGGCGTGCTCGAGCAGCAGGAAGCGCTCTTTCGGGTCGCTCGTCTGCTCGAGCAGCTCGTCGAGCAGGAAGCGCTCGTTCGTCGTCGACGCGACCTCGGCGACGAAGATCGTGTAGTCGGCGGTGACGAAGGGCTGGCTCTCGAACGACAGCACCGTGTGCATGGCGTGGCCGCCCTCGTGCGCCAGCGTGAAGGCGGCGTCGAGCGTGTCGTTGTAGTTCATCAGCAGGTAGGGGCCTACGCCGTACACGCCGGCGTTGTAGGCACCGCTCTTCTTGCCTTCGTTCTCGTACACGTCGACCCGGCCGCCGGAGATGAATTTCCTGTACTTGGCGGCGTAGTCGGCGCCGAGCGGCGCCACCGAGGCGATGACCAGCTCGCGCGCCTTCTCGTAGGGGTAGGTCTTGTCGCTGCGAAAGATCGGCACGTAGCCGTCGTAGAGGTGATACGTGGGCAGGCCGAGCAGCTTCTGGCGCAGCCGGGCGTAACGCTGGAACGGCGCCGAGCCGGCGCGGGTGGCATCGATCAGCGTCTCGACCACGGCGCGCGGAATGGCGTTGCCTTCGAGCGCCGCGTCGAGCGTGGTGTCGAAGTTGCGCGCCTGAGCGACGAACCAGTTGCGCTGCAACAGGCCGTTATAGATCGCGCCGTAGGTGTTGGCGGTGGCGCCGTAGGTGGCCCAGGTGCGCCGCCGCGGCACGGCCGCGATCGGCCTGGCTCGGGTTGCTTTCGAGCAGGGCGGCGTAGTTGCCAGGGCTCAGGACCACGTCCTTGCCGTCCGAGAGCTTGATCGTCGGGAACTGGATGTCGGAGGTGCTCAGCTCCTGGTAGATCGAAGGTGGCGAGCCGTTGAAGCGGCTCGCCAGCGAGAGCAGCCGCTCGCCTTTGGCGTCGAGCACGTGCGCCTTCTGGCGAAAGCTGTCGAGGATGGTGAAGCGGTAGGGCGCGAGCGCCGGCGTCTGCTCGATCCAGCCCTGCACCGTCGCCTCGGGAATGCTCAGCAGCTCCGGCTGGAACCAGGCCGTCGCGGTGCTGAACTTGGCGAAGGCGGCGCCGACGCGCTGGAAGCGGCCGGCCACGTTCTGGTCGCGCGTGTCAACGTCGCGCTGCAGCTGCGGGTAGCGGTAGACGCGGTACTGCAGCTTGCCGATCTCGTCGTAGGCCTGGTAGGCCTTGAGCAGCTGCGCCGGTCCCTGGGCCAGAGTGCCCTTCATCGTCAGGAACGCGTCAATGCGCGCGTCCATGTCCTTCATGCCTTCCTCCCAGGCCGCCCAACCCGGGTAGATGGCCGAGAAGTCCCAGCGAAACTCGGCCGGAATCTCGGCCCGGTTTCGGGTCGTGGGTTTGGCGGCGATGGCGGTGATGGTCATGGCGGCGGCGCAGACGGCGCCGGTCAGGGCAAATGCGATTCTCATGGCGGTAGAAGGCGCCTGCAACGGCGCGGCTGGAACGAGCCGCGAGTGTCCTTGCCGGGGCTGGGCGGGATCAACCACCGTGCGACGCGCTGCAGAAACAGCAGGCTGAAATGCGGGTGGCCGCCGGCGTGGCCGACAACCTCGGCGATCAAAGTCCGTTCCTCACTCCGACATCGCGCCCAGGGCCTTGATCCGCTTCCAGAGCAGGGCCTTCGGGACCGTCGTCATCTGCATCGCTTCCAGGCAGCGGTCGAGACGGAGCGGCCTGGCGCGCAGCGCCTCGATCGCCTTGCCGAGGTCGGCCTTGACGCTGCGGCCGTAGGCCTTGGCCGCCTTGGTGATGGCCCGCAGCAGGAGCGCCTTGTCGGGCTGCATCATGGCCAGGTCGATCAGGTCGCGGCTCATCACGGCATCGTCGGCCCAGCGATCGGCGTTGGCGAGCAGCTTGCTTGCCGCCATGTCGAGTGGCGTCAAGGTCGCCATGCCGCAGATCCGGTCGTCGTCTCCGGGCGGATCGAGCGCGATCCGACCCTCGCTGACGATCTCGAACTTGACGGCGATGCCGCCGGTGTGAAGCAGGGTTCGAATGCCGTACTGGTCGGCGCGCACCTCGCGCGCCGCCTCGAGCACCGCACCGGGTCGAACGATCGACTGGATACCCTTCGCGCCGGTGAGACGCTGCCGCATCGAGCGGTAGCCGGCCTTGTCCGAGACCCGAAAATCGATGTCGACCGATTCCCGGTACTCGCCATAGCGCAAGGCCGTCGCCGTGCCGCCGCCGAACAGGCAGGCGCTCGCGGCGAAGAGATCGGCATCGAGCGCCTGCAGGATCGCGGCAATGCGGCGGTGATGCTCGCGCTCAAACAAGAAGCCGTCCTCCACCGAGCTGCTGCACGAGCGCGTTGACTAATCTGCGCTCGCCGACCGACAGGCCTTCGACATCGACATGACGCCAGTTGCGCTCGTACAGATCGAGCGCGGCTTGGGGGCTCAGCTCGGTGACACCGTGCAGCTGCCACGCCAGGCGCTCGAGCTGTGGGTAGTCGGCGAGCCTGATGCGCGCGGGAAGCGCGGGCTTGCGCGGCCGGCCCTTGCCGCCGGCGCGGCCGCGTGGATCGACCACCTCGAACTCCAGTCCAACCGCGGTGGCCGCACCCACGTATGCGCCGATCGTCACCGACGGCTCGCCGCGCTCGACCCGTTGCAATGTCGCGCGCGACATGCCAGCCGCCTCGGCGGCCGTCGCGGCACTGATCTTCAGGCCCTTGCGCTGGTCGCGAATGCGGCGGCCGATGGCGACGAGCTTGGTCGTCGCGGCATCGGCGATCGGCGGAGCTTGCGAAGGCATTGTATCTCATTCTATACGTTTTCAACGTTTTGACAATAATGAGATACATAACTTGGCCGACACGGCCCACGTCGTCGCTCATTTCTTGCAAAATGCCTTCCGCATGAAGCTGGCCACCTGGAACGTCAACGACGTCGTCAAGCGCCTGCCGCTCCTGCTCGAGTGGCTGGCGGAAGCCCAGCCCGACGTCGTCGCGTTGCAGGAAACCAAGGCTACCGACGCCGAGTTTCCGCGCGCCGCGATCGAGGCCGCCGGCTACGGTGCGCTCGTCGCGGGATCACGCCCATGGAACGGCGTCGCGCTGCTGGCCAAGGACGCCGAGCCGGTCGAGATCCGCCGCGCCCTGCCCGGCGATGCGGCCGATACGCAGCGCCGTTACCTCGAGGCGGCGGTCGCAGGCGTCATCGTCAGCTCGATCTACCTGCCCAACGGCAATCCGCAGCCGGGCCCGAAGTTCGCCTACAAGCTGGCCTGGTGCGAGCGGCTGCTCGACCACGCGGCGCTTCTGATGAGCTCCGGCCATCCGGTCGTGCTGGCCGGCGACTTCAATGTCGCACCGACCGATGCCGACATCTACTCGCCGGCGACCTGGCTCGACAACGCGCTGCTCCAGCCCGAGCCGCGCGACGCTTTCGCGCGGCTGCTCGCGCAAGGCTGGATCGACACTGTGCGCCATCGCCATCCGACCGAGCGCATCTACACCTTCTGGGACTATCGCCGCAATCGCTGGGCGCGCGACGCCGGCCTGCGCATCGATCACCTGCTGGTCAGTCCACCGATGGCGAGCCGCTTGCGCGACGCCGGCGTCGACCGCGAGATGCGCGGCAAGGAAGGCGCGAGCGACCATGCGCCGGCGTGGGCGACCTTCGATGAGGCGAAGCGACGCAGCGCGCCGCCTCGTTCAAGGGTCGACGTTCGCTTGCCCCACCGCACCCATTGAGTTGCCGCCCGAGCACACGGGCGCACCGGTCGTCGTGATGCCGCAGCTGGCGACGCCGCCGGCCTGCAGGACACGAAACTTCTGCCCGCCGGCCACCGCCACCGGCACAGCACTGTTCTGCTCCGTGCCGCCGCCGACAAGAATGGCCGCGCCCCAACACCAGGCGGTGCCGTCGCGCTCGAGCCCGCACGCGCGATGCTGGTTGCCGCCATCGCCGATCGCGGCGACGAAGCCCCAGCACCGTGCGGCACCATCGGTGTCGAGGCCGCAATTGAAGACGCCGCCGACGGCGAGCGCGGTGTAGCGGTGGCTGCCGACGACCGGTGCGGGCAGCAGCGATGCTCCGGGCACACCGCGCCCGAGCGCTCCGTAGCCGTGGGCAGAAGCGCCGCTTGCGAACGCCACGGCGGCGAACGCGAGCAGGGTGGTCTGGATCTTCATCGTGACAGGCCTTTCAGGCGAGGTGGAACGAATCGATGCGGAGCGCCGTTCTCGGCGCCCGGGCACGATCTCACCGCGCTGCTGACAGGCCGATCGCCGATCGCTGACAGATGAGTGACGGCTCCGCCGACCGCCCTGCTTGACGGCGGCCCTCAGCGCGGCGATGCCGATCTTCACCATCTTCAGCATCGCGTCGGGGTTCTCCTTCGTTGATGTAACAGGTCGCCCAAAGCCGCCTATTTCACGACGAATGGGGGAAGCCGATTTCGACACGGCGCGCCAGAATCGTGTCGGATGAACCCGACATTGCGCTCGGCGCCACGCTGACAGACCGCCCCGGGCTTGCGCCCTAGCCTCTCTCGAACGACCAGGAGACGCCGTTGAACACCGACACCCTTCCCGCCGATCAATGGTGCGAGCGCTGCGCGAATCGCTTCATGGAGCTCGACCCGCATCTCGCCGCGAGCGACGCGCGGCAAACCGCGCAAGACGTCTATTCGTTCGAGCGCACCCGCGCCATGACGCCCGAGGCGGCTGCCGACTTCGTTGCCTCCGAGATGAGCCGGCCCGATCGCGCCCGGTTCGAGCGGCGCTCGGTCGACCGGTCGACGCATCAACGCTTCCTCAGGAAGATCCTGCGCGCCTTCCCTGGCGACGTGCCTTCACCGTAAGCCAACCATCCGGCACATCCGCCGGCGATGCCGGCAGCCGCAACAGGTTGCCGGTGTAGAAGGCCGGCGCCGTCATCACGAACACGAAGCTGGCGACGATGCCGGCCAGTACCGACGATCGTCGTGGCCAGCTCCATTGCACCGGGCCGCTGGTCGCATGCGGAAACGCGACGGCCCGGCATCGCCGATAAGCCCAGCGCGTGAGCCAGCCGGAAGCGCCGAGAACGACCGCACCGAAGCCGGCGACGGCCAGCACCAAGTGCCAGCCCGTGTCGTCGCCGGCACCGAGCAACAGCAGCAAGGGCGGAAAGATCGCCGTCGCGAGCGCGCCGAAGAAGAGCAGGAAGATGGCGATGGACGCCGCGGTGATGAACACCTGGCCGGCGACGCTGCACAGGAAGGCCCAGCCCGCCGAGGCGAGCCAGGCGCGCCACATCATCGCAGCCAGCGCCCGACGATGCGGTCGTACTCGCCGTTCGCCTTGGCGAGGTGGATCCACTGGTCGATCCACGCCTTGAAGGCGGCGTCGCCGCGCGGCAGGAGCCAGGCCATCTCGCCGTATTGCAACGGCTTGTCGGGATTGACGGCACACAGGCCCGGGCGCAGCTTCTGCTGCACGATGGTCTCGGCCGACTCGGAGATCATGACGTCGGCGTTGCCCTTCAGGATCTCGTCGAAGATGGTCGTGTTGTCGGCGTAGATGACGATCCTGGCGGCCTTGAAATTGGCCCGCGCGAAGCGCTCGTTGCTGCCGCCCGGGTTCTCGATGACGGTGACGCCGGGCTTGTCGATGTCGGCGACGGTCTGGTACTTGCCGACGTTCTCGCACCTCGTGATCGGCGCCTTGCCGTTGACCATGTAGGCCCGCGAGAAATACGCCGTCTTCTGCCGGTCGAGCGTGACGGAGATGCCGCCGACGGCGACGTCGCACTTCTCGATGAAGTCCTTCATCAAGGTCGGCCAGCCCGACTTCACGAACACCGGCTCGGCGCCGAGCGCCTTGGCCGCCGAGCTGACCAGGTCGACGTCGAGCCCTTCGAAGGCATCGCCCTTCTGCAGCGCGAACGGCGTGTAGTCGCCCGGCGTGCAGACGCGCAGCTTGCCGCTTTTTTGTACCGCGTCGAGGCGGGAGACGGGCGCGTCCTGCCCGTAGGTCACCGTCACGGCGGTGAACGACCACAACATGAAGACGACGACTCGGGTGATCATGACAAGGCTCCTGGCGGGCTGAAGGCGCTCATTGTGGCGGCTTCGCGGCGACGTTCGGCGGCGTGGGCGGCGGCACGAGAAGGGCCGCCACGCGCATCGGCATGGTCAGCAGGATCTGCGCCATTCCCTTGCCCCACGGGTCGTTGCGCAGCGACGCCATGCCGCCGCCGCCGAGCGCTGCTTCGAGCAGGAAGTTGAAGGCGCCGATGCCGGGCACGTCGAAGCGCGTCACCTTGCCCTTGACGAGGTGGGCCAGGTAGTCGCGCACGCGCTCCGCCGTCAGCGTGCGGCGTAGCACTTCGACAAGCGCCGGCGTGCGCGCGATGACGCCGACGTTGCAGCTGTCGCCCTTGTCGCCGCTGCGCGCCCAGGCCAGGGCGACCAAGGGCACGGTGACGAGGTCCGCGGTGTCGTTCGGTTCGGCTGGTTCGACGGCAAGCTCGACAGGCTCGCGCGGCGCCAGTGGCTGCCCGACAGGGACGGCGATGGGTATCGTCTCGCCGTCGATGACGACGCGCGCCGGAACCCGCCCTTTCGCGAGCAGAAACGAGAACTGCTTCAGCACCCGCGACGGGCTCGGCCGCCCGCCGACGCCGGTGGTTCCTGTCGACCACGACGTTCCGGCCGGCGCCACCTCGCGCGCGAACAACTCGAGGGCGCGCCGGTCGAGGTGCGCCACGGCTAGGCGCAGCACCGCCTCCTGGAGCGGTGCGCCGCTGGCGTGCGGGCCGTGGCCGGCCTCGGCGCCGAGCACCTCGACGAGCGTGTCGCTGTAGTCGGCGTAGCCGGCTTCGCGAAACAGGCGCCGCGTGCGTTCGAGGATCGCCGCGGCGGTGCGCTCGCACTTGGCCACCGCCTCGAAGCCGACGATGGTGAGCGTCGCCGTTGCGCGAAAGCCTTCGGGATAAGTGGCGCAGACCTTGTAGGTATCGGTCGGCGGCAGGCCTTTCGCGCCGCGCACGGCGACGCGGTTCTCGCCCACCTGCTCGAGCCTCACGCCGCTGAAGTCGCAGACGACGTCGGGCAGGATGTAGCGCGCCGGGTCGCTCACTTCATAAAGCATCTGCTCGGCGATCACCGGCACCGACACCAGCCCGCCGGTGCCCTCGGGCTTGCCGACGACGAAGCCGCCATCGGGCGCCACCTCGATCACCGGATAGCCGATGCCGGCCCAGTCGGGCACGTCGCGCCAGTCGGTATGCAGGCCGCCGGTCGCCTGGCAGCCGCATTCGATGATGTGGCCGGCCAAGCTGCCCATGGCCAGCTTGTCGTGCTCGTCGGCGCGCCAGTCGAACACGTGCATGAGCACGCCGAGCGTGACGGCGCTGTCGACGCAGCGGCCGGTGACGACGATGTCGGCGCCGGCATCGAGGGCGGCGCGGATCGGCAACGCGCCGAGGTAGGCGCTCGACGTGGCGAGCTTCGGCGGCAGCGGCGCGCCGGTCTGCATCTCGCGCACGCCCTCGGCGCGCAAGGCCTCGGTGAGCGGCAGCACGTCGTCGCCCTCGACGACGGCGATGCGCGGTGCCAGGCCGAGCTCGGCGGCCAGCAGCGCGATCGCTGCCGCGCATCCCGCGGGATTGACGCCGCCGGCGTTGCTCACGAGCTTCACGCCCTGGCGCATCGCTTCGAACAGATGCGGACGAAGCTGGGTCACGAAGTCGCCGGCGTAGCCCATCTCGGGTTGCTTGGCACGCGCCGCCGCGAGCAGCGACATCGTCATTTCGGCGAGATAGTCGAAGACGATGAACCGCACCTTGCCGGCGCCGAGGAGCTGCGGCACCGCCGTCTGGCTGTCGCCCCAGAAGCCCGAGGCGCCGCCGATGCG
The DNA here is from genome assembly GCA_025351025.1 of Burkholderiales bacterium. Lineage (GTDB taxonomy): Bacteria > Pseudomonadota > Gammaproteobacteria > Burkholderiales > Burkholderiaceae_C > Schlegelella_A. The sequence continues at coordinate 14,069 of JANXWR010000532.1, forward strand.
CACCGAAGCCAGCGTCATGCGCCGTCGCCCTGCCCGCTCGTCGTGCCCTGGCCAGCTTGCTCGAGAAACTCGACCTTCGATTCGAGCGGGAAGCCGCGGTAGGCCTTCGAGCGGTGATGGTCCGGCATCGGCCAGTCGCCGCGCGCGTTCGGATGCGCGCCGTCGACGCGCAGGCAGGTGCCCGAAATGAAGGCCGCCGCCTCGCAGAGCAGGAAGACGACCGCCGCCGACGTCTCCGACTCGGTGCCCAGGCGCTTCAGCGGCACGAGCTCGCGCACCTTGACCAGCTTGGCGCGCGCCTCGGGCGGATAGTTGTTGAAGCCCGCCGATGCGATGAAGCCGGGCGCAACGGCGTTGACGCGCACGCCCGAAGGCGCCCACTCGACGGCCGCCGTCTCGGTCAGGTTGAGCATGCCGGCGCGCGCCGCGCCCGAGTGCGCCATGCCCGGCATCGAGCGCCACATGTCGGCGAGGATGTTGACGATGGCGCCGCCGTGCGCTTCCATCGACGCGTTGAAGACCTCGCGCGCCATCAGGAAGCCGCCGGTCAGGTTGTTGCGCACCACCGCGTCGAAGCCGTTCGCCGAGATGCTCTTCATCGGCGACATGAACTGGCCGCCGGCGTTGTTGACCAGGCCGTCGATCGGGCCGCCCGCTTCGAGCACGCCCTGCACTGCGGCGCGCACCTGTTGTTCGTCGCGGATGTCGCAGACGTGGGTCGTCGGACGCTTGCCGCCCGCGGCCTCGATCTCGCCGGCGACGGTCGTGAGCTTGTCGACCTTGCGCCCGATCAGCGCGACGAAGGCGCCGAGCGACGCCAGCTCGTGGGCGATGCAGCGGCCGATGCCGCTGCCGCCGCCGGTGACGATGATGCGTTGACGATCGAAGAGTCCGGGGCGAAAGACCGATCGGTACGTCATGCGAATCCTCGTCGTGCTGGCGTCATTCGCGGCCAGTCTACGACGGCGTCAGGCGCGCCCGCGTCAGCCGCCGAAGTGCATCTGGTAGTTGGCACCGTCGGAGAACTGGCAGACGCCGGTGCCGGCGCCGGGGCCGGTCAGCAGGTATTCGCACTGCGCGTTCACGCCCCTGGCGCCGTGCGCGTTGGCGATGCCGCGCCGCCCGCTGAAGTTGCGCGGGCTCGGGCCGAGCACTTGTTGATAGACGACGCCGAACGACGCATAGCTCGCATCGACGCGGGTCGATTCGCCTTGCAGCGTGTCGCCCAGATAGGGAACGCTGAAGCTGCCGTGGCCGGCGTTGTTGTCGACCACCTGTGCCGACAGCATGCCGCCCTTGTTCGCCTGCGCATTGAGCGGATAGAGGCGGACGTTGAGCAGCGTCGGCGCGGGTGGCAGCGGCGCGGGCAACGGAACCGCCGACGCGTATCCGGGCGAGGCGTAGCCCGCGTCGCGCGTCGCGGCGGGATAGGGCTGGCCGGTGCGCGGATCGATCGGGATCACGTAGCAGGCCGCGAGGCCTAGGCCGAGGCTGGCCACCGCGACCAGCGAAGAAATGCGTGAAAGGCTTGATGGAACCTTGAGTTCGTTCATACGACGTCCGATGCAACGCGGCATATGCCGCGACCGGGAGCGTCGGGCACGGCGCTTGCGCAGGCAATCGCGAACCATCGAAGTAGCGGAAAGCGGCCCCGGGCATGGCGCGACGATGCGCCGCGGCAATTTCCCCACGATGGGGCCTTGCGCAATCGCACGCGACCGTGGTTCCTTGCACGGGCCGGCGACAAATGCTCAGTGCTTCGCGATCCAGTCAGTCATGGCATCGAGCATCGCCTCGCGAACCTGCGCGTCGTTGCGACCGCTTCGGGCGCGGACGCGGAAGGAATGGTCGGCGGCGTCGAAGAGCTCGAGCGTCGCCAGCGCGCCGAGGCTGTCGGACACACCACGCATCAAGGCAAGGTCGGCGAGCTCGTCGCGCGTGCCCTGCAGAAACAACATCGGCACCTCGACCTTCGAGAGGTGCTCGGCGCGCTCGGTGCCGGGCTTGCCCGCGGGATGAAGCGGAAAGCCGACGAAGACCAGCCCATGCAGGCCGGGCATCGCGGCCTTGGCCTGCGCCTGCGACGACACGCGTCCACCGAACGACTTGCCGCCGGCATAGAGCGGCAGGCCCGGGCACTGCCGCGCCGCCTCGGCGACCGCGGCGCGCACCGTCGCTTGCGCGAGTGCGGGAAGGTCGGGCCGCTTCGAGCCCTTTTCCATGTAGGGGAACTGATAGCGCAAGGTCGCGACCTCGCGCGCCGCGAGGCCGGCTGCGAAGTCGGTCATGAACGAATGGTTCATGCCGGCGCCGGCGCCGTGCGCGAACACGTAGCAGGCGTGTGGCTGCGCAGGCACCGCGAGCAGCGCCGAGACGGCCTCGCTTTCGCCGATGCGAAGGGTCAGCGGGTGCGCTTCGGGCGGTGGCGCCGCGCTCACGCGCTCGCCGCCGCCTGCGCCTCGCTGCGCCGGCCGAGCGTCGTCAGGAAGTAGCCGTAGCCGATCGCCATCAGCAGGACGAAGAGGCCGGCCACGAGCAGGTTGAAATAGATCATCGTGCCCAGGCTGATCACGGCGGCGACGAGCGCGAACGCCGGAAAGAACGGATACGCCGGCGCGACGAACGGACGCGCCAGCCGCGGCTCGCTGCGGCGCAGCTTGAACAGGCTGGCCATGCTGAGGATGTACATGACGATGGCACCGAACACAGACATGGTGACGATGTTCGCGGTGAGCGACTGGCCGCCGAAGGTGATCAGCTCGTCGCTGAAGATGGCGGCGATGCCGACCACGCCGCCGGCGAGGATGGCGACATGCGGCGTGCCCAGCTTCGGGTGGATGCGGCCGAGCAGCTCGGGCAGGTAGCCGGCGCGCGAGAGGGCGAAGATCTGCCGCGAGTAGCCGATGATGATGCCGTGGAACGAGGCGACCAGGCCGAACAGCCCGAGCCACACCAGCATGTGCAGCCAGCCGCTGTTCGTGCCGACGACGATCTTCATCGCCTGCGGCAGCGGATCGTTGATGTTGGCCAGCTTGCTCCAGTCGCCGACGCCGCCGGCAAACACCATCACGCCGAGGGCCAGCGCCACCAGCGTCAGGATGCCGCCGATGTAGGCGATCGGCACCGAGCGGTTCGGATTCTTCGCTTCCTCGGCGGCCATCGCCACACCTTCGATGGCGAGAAAGAACCAGATCGCGAACGGAATCGCGGCGACGATGCCGGACCACGACGCGATGCTGAAATGATCGGCGCCCGACCAGCCGCCCTTGAAAAAGTTGGCGGCCGTGAAGCCCGGTGCGACCACGCCCATGAACACGCACAGCTCGAAGATCGCGATCAGCGTGACGATCAGCTCGAAGCTCGCTGCGATCGTCATGCCGGCGATGTTGAGCGACATGAAGACGAGGTAGGCGCCGAACGCCACCCACTTGGGTTGGATCGCCGGGAACTGCACGTTGACGTAGGCGCCGATGGCCAGCGCGATCGCCGGCGGCGCAAACACGAACTCGACCAGCGTCGCGAAGCCGGCGACGTAGCCTCCGGTCGGACCGAAGGCGCGACGGCTGTATTCGAACGGGCCGCCGGCGTGCGGGATGGCCGTCGTCAGCTCGGTGAAGCTGAAGATGAAGGTCGTGTACATCAAGGCGATGAACGCCGAGGTGACGAGAAAGCCGAGCGTGCCGGCCGAGGCCCAGCCGTAGCTCCAGCCGAAATACTCGCCCGAGATGACCAGCCCGACGGCGATGCCCCACAACTGGAAAGTGCCCAGCGTCTTGGGCAGCGTGTGGACTTCGGCTGGGTGCATGGTGACAGTTCCTTGACGTTCGGAATTTCGGGCGCGGTGCGCGATCATGCGGGCTTCGTGCTTTCTGGGGAAGTGTTTGAAGATCACCATCGATCCGCGCCGTCTCGCCGTGGCCGCCCTACTGATGTGTTCCGCGGCGATGGCCTCGGCCGCCTGCCCGCCCGCCGGCGTGACCAAGGCCTCGCTCGAGGCGCTCAAGGCGGCCGACTGGAACGTCGCCGACGATGCACGCCGCCAGGCCCTCGCCCTCGAGCTGCTCGACTGCCTGGGTGCGCCCGACCCGGCGCTGCGCGACGACCTCGCCTTCGAGGCACTCTCGCACTGGGCACGTGCCATGCAGCTCGGCGTCGCCACGCTGCGATCGATGCGTGCCGCGCTCGTTCCGCAGCTCGCTCCCGGCGCGCCCGACGATGCAGGCTTTCGGCGGCCCTTCTCGGCCTTGACGCTGGCCGAGGTCGCGCGCGCCGACCGCGTGCAGCCCTTTCTCTCGACGGCAGAACGGCACGAGCTGGTCGGTGTCGCCACGACCTATCTCGTCACCGTGCGCGACTACCGTGGCTTCGATGCCAGGGAAGGCTGGCGGCACGGCGTCGCACACGGTGCCGATTTGCTGCTCCAGCTCGGCCTGAACCCCGCCGTCGATGCCGTCGAGCTGAAGCTCATCCTCGCCGCCATCGCCACCCAGGTCATGCCGCCCGGCGCTCACTTCTACATCTACGGCGAAGGTGATCGCCTGATGACGCCGGTCTTCTACATCGGCCGGCGCGACGCCTTGAGCGCCGAGGAATGGAGCGCCTGGTTCACGGCCCTCGCCGCACAGCGGCTCAAGGCCGATCCGCCGACGCAGGCCTCGCTCGCGGCGCGGCACAACCTCAGCCAGTTCCTGCTCGAGCTCTATCCCTCGATCAAGGAAAGCGGCACGCCGGAGATGCAGGCGCGCATGCTGCCGGGCGTCGTTGCGGCCATCAAGACGCTCAACTGAGCGAGCCGGTCAGGACGCGGCCGGCCCGGCCGATGCGGCGCGCGCCGCCATGATCTCCTCGTCGATCTTCGCCGCGCGCAGGGCCGCCGGCCGCGAGGTGACGCGCTCGATGTAGGCCTTGACCGCCGGCGTCTCCCTCACGAGCTTGAACATCGTCGTCCAGCGGAGCGCCGTGCCCCAGAGGACGTCGGCGGCGGTGAAGCGATCGCCGAGCAGATACGGGCCGTCGCCGAGCTGGTCCCACAGCGTCTTCAGCATGGTGTCGTAGTCGCCGTAGGGCGAGGTCGAAGGGGGAGCCGCCTCGCGCTTCATCGAGCGGTCGATCAGCGCCGGCTCGTACGACGAGCCGTAGAAGAACAGCCAGCGCAGGTACGGCCCGCGCAGCGGGTCGCCGATCGCCGGCGTGATGCCGGCGTCGGCATAGAGATCAGCGAGGTAGGCATAGACGGCGCCTTGCTCGGTGACGAGCCCACCCTCGTGCACGATCGCCGGCACCTTGCCCATCGGGTTGACGCCGAGGTAGTCGCTGCCTCGCTGCTCGTTCTTCTTCAGGTCGAGCGTGCGCAGCTCGTAGTCGGCGCCCAGCTCTTCGAGCAGGAAGAGCGTTCCCGCCGAACGCGATTGCGGCGAGTGATAGAACGTGATCTTGCGGTCGGTGGTCATTTCGGTCTGCTCGTGTCGACGAGATCCTTCGCTTTGCTCAGGATGACGATGTTGTCATTCTGAGCGAAGCGAAGGATCTCACTTCGGTGCCATCTCATCCGCATACGCCGATTTCAGGTGCGCCGGCTTCTTCGAGCGCTTGCGCATGCGGATGTTGAGCATCTCGACGCCAACCGAGAAGGCCATCGCGAAGTAGATGTAGCCCTTGGGCACGTGCTGGTCGAAGCCCTCGGCGATGAGCACGACGCCGACGACGACGAGGAACGCCAGCGCCAGCATCTTGATGGTCGGATGCTCGTTGACGAAGCGGCCGATCGCCGCCGCGAACAGCATCATCAAGGCCACCGAGACGACCACCGCCGTGATCATCACGGCGAGCTGGTCGACCATGCCGACGGCGGTGATGATCGAGTCGAGCGAGAACACCATGTCGACGACGATGATCTGTGCGATGACGGAGAAAAAGCTCGCCTTCACGGCCGCTGCGGTCTGCCCTTCGGCGCCTTCGAGCGACTGGTGGATTTCGGCCGTGCTCTTCCAGATGAGGAACAGGCCGCCGCCGATCAGGATCAGGTCTCGCCCCGAGATCTCCTGCGCCAGCACGGTGAAGAGCGGCGCCGTCAGGCCGATGATCCACGAGAGCACGAACAGCAGGCCGACGCGCATGAACATGGCGAGAAAGAGGCCGATCAGGCGCGCCCGTTTCTGCTCGGCCGCCGGCAGCTTGTCGACCAGGATCGAGATGAAGACGATGTTGTCGATGCCGAGCACCAGCTCGCCGCGCTGCTCGACGCAGGCCTCTGCGTGACGATCAACTCCGACGACCCGGCCTACTTCGGCGGCTACGTCAACGACAACTTCGTGGCCACCTTCGCTGCCTTGCCTCAGCTCGGCGCGGCCGAGGCCTACACGCTGGCGAAGAACAGCTTCGAGGCGAGCTTCGTCGACGCCGCGGCGAGGCGCTCGATGACGCTGTTGCTCGACCAGACCTTCGCCGGCTTTGCCGACGCCTGATGCTCGAGCTCCTCTCCGATCCGAGCGCCTGGATCGCGCTGGCGACGCTGACCGCGCTCGAGCTGGTGCTCGGCATCGACAACATCGTCTTCATCTCGATCCTGGTTGACAAGCTGCCGAAGGCGCAGCAAGACCGGGCGCGCCGCATCGGCCTGTTCATGGCGATGTTCATGCGCATCGGGCT
>JANXWR010000539.1 GCA_025351025.1 Burkholderiales bacterium
CTTCTTGCGGCCGAGGGCCGCCGAAGCGCTCGAGTGGGCGTTGACGAAGTAGGGTGTCACGAAGGCGGCGAGCGCCTGCTTGAGGGCGGCGTCGGGCTGGGCGAAGGCGTCGACGTTGCCGACGAGCTCGGTCTGCACCACGGTTTCGAGCGCAGCCATGCCGGCGGCCTGCGGGATGTCGGCGATCAGTTCCTGGCGCTCGAGGTCGTTGAGCATGAGCGCGCCGTTGAGCGCGAAATAGGCGAGGACGTGCGCCGTGGTCGCGGCGCTGATCGTCGCATGCGTCGAGTCGACCCAGCCCAGCATCATCGGGTTGCCGGCCGGGCTGCGCGCGATTGCAAGCTGCACTCCGTTGACATAGCTTGAGATCGTCACCGCGCCCGACGCGGCAGGCGTCGCCTGGTCGATCGAGGTGACGACCGAGAGCTTGTCGGCGCCGATGCCGACGCCCGCAGGCATCGTGACCGTCACCGTGCTCGAGGTCGCGGTGAGCACCGGAATCACGGGGCTGCCCGACGATGCCGGACTGGCGCCGCCATCGTCGCCACCGCCGCCGCAGGCGGCCAGCAGCGAGCCGGCCACAGCCCAGGCGCAAAGCCATCGGGGCGCGCGCCGCGCTCCGGGACGACGGGACGTGGTGCGGGCAGACGCTCCGGCGCAAACCGGGGCAGGGTGACGCATCGGATCGGAGTGAGCGTGCATGGCAGTTCCTGGCGTGGGGCGATGTGCGGCACTCTAGAAACCAGGGTGTCACCGCATCGTCACGTGAAGCGGCCACAAGCGTCACGTGTTCACGGTTCAGGACGATCGAAGCCGCATCCCGGGGTCGGGCCGGCGAGCCGCCCCTCATACTTCGACGGCCATCTGTTGCGCATGTCCGCCGCCTTGCCCGAGCCTCCTGTCCCGTCGCCGGTCGGCGTCTGCCTGCACGGCGCTGCGCACCTGCGCCAGCGTGGCGGCGCGACCGTCGCGCTCGACCGCGTGCAGGCCGCGGTCATCGCCTGGCTTGCCGTGCATGGGCCGACGCCCCGGTCGCGGCTGGCCGGGCTGCTCTGGCCCGAGGCGAGCGAGGAGCGGGCGCGCGGCAACCTGCGCCAGCGCCTGTCGAAGCTGCGTCTTGCGGCCGGCGAGGTGGTCGGCGACGAGCGCGGCCTGCTCGCTCTCGCCAGCGGCACGACCATCGATTCGCCCTCGCCGGGAGCGCATTGGCTGGACGCCTTCAGCTATGACGACTGCGCCGACTTCTCGGCCTGGCTCGAGACCGAGCGCGAGGCGCAACGCGCGGTCCGTCGCCAGGCGCTGCTGGCCGCAGTGCGTGCTGCGGCGCTGAGGGGTGCGCTCGACCGGGCGCTCGAACAGGCCGACGAGCTGCTCGCGGTCGACCGCGAGTCCGAAGAGGCGTATCGCACGCTGATGGAGGTCTTCTACCTGCGCGGCGACCTCGCCGCCGCGATCGCGGTCTGGGATCGATGTCGCGAGATGCTGCGCAACCTGTACGGCGTGTTGCCGTCGGCGGCGACGCAGCGACTCGGCAAGACGCTGCTCGACTCGGCCGGCAGCGTCTCGATGCCGGCCCCGGCGGTGGCGATTCCGGTGACGGTGCTGCGACCGCCTCGGCTGGTCGGCCGGGCCGGCGTGGCCGCCACGTTGGCCGCCGCCTGGCGCATCGGCGACGCGGTGTGCGTGAGCGGCGAGGCCGGCGTCGGCAAGAGCCGCATGCTGGCCGAGTTCGCAACCCTGGTCGGGCCCTGCGCGTTCGCGGCGGCCAGACCCGGCGATGCGGTGCTGCCCTATGCGTCGCTGAGCCGACTGGTTCTGGTTGCCGTCGATCGCTTCTCGCCGCAGCTTTCTGGCGATGCCGTCGCCGGCGTGACGCGGCTGCTGCCGCAGCTCGCCGCGCGCTTGGGCAGCGCCCAACCGGAACCACTGCGCACCACCCACGAGCGCACCGAAGCGCTGCGCTGGCTGGCGGCGATGCTCGACGCTTGCGTCGCACGCGGCTGCGCCGCCTTCGTCTTCGACGATTTGCAGTTTGCCGACATGGCGAGCGTCGAAGCCTTGCAAGCCCTGGTCGAGCGCGACGCCGGCATGGACACCGTGATGCCGTCGCGCCTCGCTCTTGGCAGCCGCAGCGAAGAAGAAACGCCGCATGGTGCCGCATTGCTCGCCTCGCTTGCCTCGGCGCGACGCTTGCAGCGGGTCGTGCTCGAGCCGCTCGGCGAGGGCGAGGTGCTCGAGCTGATGCAGAGCCTCGACCTGCCGGACTTCGATGCCGCGCTTCAGGCGCCACGCTTGCGCCGAGGCGTTGGCGGCAACCCGGCTTTTCTGCTCGAGTCGGTGAAGCTGATCGCCGCGCTGGGGCAACTCGGCAGCGTCGATCAAGCGTTGCCTGTGCCACCGGGCATCGAAGCCGTCGTCGAGAGGCGTCTGTCCTTGCTCTCACCGGTGGCGCGCCACATCGCCGAGCTCGCCGCCGTTGCTGGCGAAAGCTACAGCGTCGGCCTGGCTGCACAGGCCCTGGGACGGCCGGTCGCCGAGCTCGGCGAATCCTTGCGCGAGCTCGAATGGCGCCAGATCCTCTATGGCCGGGAGTTCGTTCACGACGTTGTCGCCGCCGCGGTCCGCCGCACCGTTCCGGCCGCGGTCTCCGAACTGCTGCATCGCTTCGTCGCCGAGCAGCTGCAAGGGCTGAAGGGCGAGCCGGCCGTGATCGCTGGGCACTGGCGCGCGTGCGGCGAATGGCGCCGCGCCGCCGACAGCTTTCGGGCCGCCGCCGACAAGGCCAAGCGCGCCGTTCGCCCGGCCGAGCTGGCGCAGTTGCTCGATACGGCCGCCGAATGCTACGCGCGCTGCGGCGCGCAGGCCGAACGCTTCGCCACGCTGTGCGACCGGCTGCTCGTCATTGCGGCGCCCGACTACACGCGCATGCGCATGACGATGGTGCAGCAGCTCGAAGCCGTGGCCGTCGGCGAGGAGCAGCAACTGCATGCGCTGGTGGCCAAGGTGTCCTGGTACACCGACCACGTCCTGACCGAGACGCTGGCGCTGGGCGAGCAGGGCCTGCGCCGGGCAAGCCCGCTCGGCCTCGATCGGCTCGCTTTCGAATTCGCCCAGGCCGTGGCCTGGCAACTGGCGTGCAACGGCGAGTCGAGCCGCGCCATCGACGTCCTCGCAGCTCGGCAGGCGTGGGTGCTGGCGCAGGACGACCCGCCGCTGCGTTCGCGCTTCTATCTGGCCCGCTCCGGCATCCACGCATTTTCGGAGCGGCTCGCCGATGCGATCGCCGACAGCGAGAGCGCGCTCGCGATCCTGCGCGCGGCCGACGATCAGATCGCGATGCTCGTCAATCTTGCCAACGTCGGTCTGTTTCGCGCCTGGCGCGGCGAGCTGGTCGCGGCGCGCGAGGTGCTGGAGCAGGCGCGCGGCCTGCGCGACCGGCTGCACGGCCGTGGCAGCGCCCTGCTCATCGACCTTCACTACGGGGCCGTGCTGCGCGACCTGGGCGACTACGCGCAGGCGCTCGCGGTGCTTGAGCCGGCGCTGGCCGAGTACAAGGCGCAGCTCGCCGGCGATGCCGAGCTGCGCACCGACGTCGTGGTCGGCGAGAACCATCTGGCGCAGCTCTGGCTGCTGCTTGGCGATCCGCGGCGTGCCGAGGCCTGCATGGTGTCCGACGCCGCCGCCACCGGCACCCGGTTTCGCGCCCGCCGCGCCGCGCTCATGTTGCGCGCGTCGCGGGCGCGTGGCCCGGTCGACGAAGGTCGCCTTGCCGCGACGCGGCAACTCGCCGGCGAGCTGCCGCCTTCGTTCAATCGCACCATGACCGAGCTCGAGCTGATGCGGGTCGCCGATCCGGCGGCCGCCGAAGCGGCCTTGGCCGCCCTGTGCAAGGAAGCGGTGCTGCGCGAGCGACCGGGCCTGCGCATGCACGCGCTCGCGTTGCGGGTCGAGGCATTGCGGCGGCTCGGCCAGGGCGACCTCGCACTGGCATGCGCCGAAGAGATCCTCGAGCTCGACGAGCGTTTCATGCCCTTCGACATCGACCCCGTCAGCGTCTGGTCCGCCGCCCATGCGGCGCTGCGCGACGCCGGTCAGGCAGCGCGGGCGCGCGCCGTGGCCGAGAAGGCCGAGCGCTGGCTGCATGCGACGGCGACGAACGGCGTTCCACCGACCGCGCTCGACAGCTTCGCGCGGCAGCACGCCGCGGCCTGCCGTGCGATGGGCATACGGGTCTTGCCGACTCAGTAACTCAGGCCCATCGCCTCGCGCACTTCGCGCATCGTCTCGTGCGCCACCGTGCGCGCACGCTCGGTGCCGACTTCGAGGATCCAGTGCACCCGTTTCGGGTCGGCGAGATACGCCGCGGCACGCTCGCGCCACGGCGCCTGCTCGCGGATGATCGCTTCGATCAGCGGCTGCTTGCAGTCGAGGCAGCCGATCGCCGCGGTCGTGCAGCCGTGCACGACCCAGGCCTTGGTCTCTTCGTTCGAAAAGACCTTGTGGAGCTGCCACACGGGGCACTTCTCCGGATCGCCCGGGTTCTCGCGGCGCACCCGCGCCGGGTCGGTCGGCATGCGCCGGATCTTGCGTTCGACCTCGGCCGGTTCCTCGCGCATGGCGATGCCGTTGCCGTAGCTCTTGCTCATCTTCGCGCCGTCGAGGCCGGGCAGCTTTTTCACTTCCGTGTGCAGCGCCTTGGGCTCATGCAACACGGCCTTGCCGGTGCCGCGGATCCAGGCGTCGAGCCGCTCGCGGTCGGCGGTGCCGAGCGACTTGCTGGCATCGAGCACGCCGCGCGCGCGGGCCAGCGCTTCTTCGCCGCCTGCTTCCTGGAAGGCCTTGCGCGCCGCGTCGAACGTCTTCGCGGCATCCTTGCCGAGCTTCCTGACGGCGTTCTTCGCCAGCTCCTCGAAGTTGGGCTCGCGACCGTAGAGATGGTTGAAGCGGCGCGCCACCTCGCGGGTCAGCTCCACGTGCGAGGACTGGTCTTCGCCGACCGGCACGTAAGCCGCCTTGTAGATCAGGATGTCGGCCGCCTGGAGCAGGGGATAGCCGAGAAAGCCGTAGGTCGCGAGATCGCGGTCCTTCAGCTTTTCCATCTGGTCCTTGTAGGTCGGCACGCGCTCGAGCCAGCCGAGCGGCGTGCCCATCGCGAGCAGCGTGAACAGCTCGGCGTGCTCCGGCAGCCGGCTCTGGATGAAGAGGGTCGCGCTGTCGGGGTCGATGCCGGCGGCAAGCCAGTCGATGACCATGTCGTAGACGTTCTTCTCGATGACGTCGCGCTCTTCGTAGTGCGTCGTCAGCGCGTGCCAGTCGGCGACGAAGTAGAAGCACTCGTAGTCGGCTTGCAGGCGGACCCAGTTCTTGAGCGCGCCGTGGTAGTGGCCGAGGTGCAGCGCGCCGGTCGGGCGCATGCCCGACAGCACGCGCTCGCGCCGGGCCGCGCCGGCAGGCGGCGTGCTGGCGGTGGTCGGCTCGGTGCTCTCGCTCATCGCGTTCGGCTCATCGGCAAAAGGGTGGGATTGTAGGTTTGCAGCCAGGTCGCGCCGGCGGGCTGTCCGGTTCCTCGCCGCGATTCCGTTCTATCCGGTGAGGCGTCCCTTACTGGCGCCTTTTTGGAGAACGGCATGCAGGCAATCACACACACTCCGTCCCGGTTCGGGGCTTCCCGACAAAACGCGCTGATTGCAGCGACGATCCTGGCGACGGCGGCGCTGGCGTCCGCCGCGGTACGTTTCGAGGTCCCTGCGCAGGCCGCGGCAGCGATCACGCCGCCGCGAGGCCAGGTCGCGTCGACGCTGCCGCTCGGTGCTGTTCTCGAAACCCCTCTCCGGGGCGACCCCTCGGTGCCGCGCGCAAGCGCCGTTTTCCGGGATTCGAGCGCCGCTGCCGAGGAACTGCCCGCCACGTTCTGAGCGTGGCGTCGCGCGACGGGCCCGATCGCCCCAGCCCGCACGCGCCGAGGTAAGCCTGCCGGCCGGGGATCCGGGCGCGCCGATACACTGCGCCCGCGCATGAAGAACATCGTCATCCTCATCTCGGGACGCGGCTCGAACATGGAGGCGATCGTCGCCCGCTGCGCCGACGAAGCGTGGCCGGCGCGCGTCGCCGCCGTGATCAGCAATCGTGCCGACGCGGCCGGCCTGGCGTTCGCGCGCGAGCAGGGCATCGCCACGGCGGTCGTCGATCACAAGGCGTTCGCGTCGCGCGAGGCCTTCGATGCCGCGCTGGCGCAGACGATCGAAGGATACGCGCCGGACGTGGTGGCGCTGGCCGGCTTCATGCGCGTCCTCGTGCCTGACTTCGTGACGCGCTTCGACGGCAGGCTGGTCAACATCCATCCTTCGTTGCTGCCGGCGTTTCCCGGGCTGCACACGCACCGCCGCGCCATCGATGCCGGCTGCAAGGTCGCCGGCGCGAGCGTCCATTTCGTGACCGCCGATCTCGACCACGGCCCGATCATCGGCCAGGCGCTGGTGCCGGTGCTGCCCGACGACAGCGAACAGACGTTGGCCGCGCGCGTGCTCGTGCAGGAGCACCAGCTTTACCCGCGAGCCATCCGCTGGCTGGTCGAAGGCGCGCTGCGGCGCCAGGGCGCTGTTGTGCGGCACGCCGGCGGCGAGTCGCAGCTGCTCTGGTCGACCTTGGACGCCGGGTCGCGCTAGAAGAGCGCTAGAAGAAGCTCGCCGCGGCGTTGATCGAGAACGCCAGGATCGTCGTGTTGAAGACGAAGGACACCACCGACTGGAACAGCACGAGGCGGCGCATCTCGCGCGTCGTGACCGCGACGTCCGAGGTCTGCGCCGTCACGGCGATGGTGAACGAGAAGTAGAGGAAGTCGGTGTGGTCCGGCTCGAAGCCGCCTTCGGCGCCAGGAAAGCCGAGGCCCTTGTCTGGATCGCGACGGTAGTACGCGGCCGCGTAGGTCAGGCCGAACAGCGTCGGTAGCAGGAGCCAGCAGCCGAACACCGTGACGAAGGCGAACACGCCATGCGCCAGCATGTGATGAGCACCGGCCGCCTTGGCCGCGGCGAGCTCGAAGACGACCGCGACCATGCTCACCACCGCCGCGAAGACGACGAAAGTCGTCACCGTCGCCACGCTCTCCGCCTGCGCCAGTGCCACGCGCTTGATGTGCCCCGAGTCGGCGAGCAGCAAGACGACACCGATCCATGCCAGATACGACCAGGCCAGCACGTTCCAGCCAATCAAGGCGCGCGAGAGCGGCGTCTGCACGTCGGGCCAGAGCGTGCCGACGGCGACGCCGGCGAAGGCGCAAAGGAACAGCCGGTGATGCGCGAGCATCGGACGCGCAGCAGGCGGACTGTCGGCGGGCGGTGGCGGAGAGCGTCGGGTCACGTTGGGGCGGGCCGGAAGGCCGCACGCGGCGCGGGCGAAGCCTGGCGGCAAGGATAATCGCGGCGATGCACCCCAACGCCTTGCTCGAGGCCGCCACCGAGCTCGTGCATCGCGTGCTGCGCTTCGAGCATCCGGCCGATCGCGTCGTCTCCGAGTTCTTTCGCGAGTCGCGCGCGCTCGGCGTGCGCGAGCGGCACACGCTGGCCGATACCGCTTATGCCGTGCTGCGCGAGCTGCCTTTGCTGCGTCACCTGGCGCAGTCCGGCAGCGGCGAGACGGAGCGTCGCCTGGCCCTCCTGGCCTGGACCGGCAACGCCGGATTTCTGCGCGCGGCGATGAGCGACACCGAGTCCGCCTGGCTGCTGCGCAGCCAGGCGGTTTCGCGCGACAGCCTGGCCGCGCCGCTCCGCCACAACCTGCCCGATTGGTTTGCCGAACGCATGCAGGCGCAGCTCGGCGACGACTTCTGGCCGTGGGTGCAAAGCATCGCCCTGCCGGCGCCGCTCGACCTGCGCGTCAACGTCGCCAAGGCCGGCCGCGAGGAGACGAGGGCGCGTCTGCGCGAGGCCGGCATCGAGGCCGAGCCGACACCGTATTCGCCGGTGGGCCTGCGCGTCGCCGGCAAGCCCGCACTGCAAAAGCTCGACGTCTTCAGCGACGGCTGGATCGAGGTCCAGGACGAAGGCAGTCAGCTGCTCGCACTTCTCGCCGGCGCCCGGCGAGGCGAGATGGTCGTCGATTTCTGCGCCGGCGCCGGCGGCAAGACGCTCGCGCTCGGCGCGCAGATGCGCAACACCGGCCGGCTCTACGCCTTCGATATCTCCGGGCATCGCCTCGCGGCGCTGAAGCCGCGCCTGGCGCGCAGCGGCCTGTCGAACGTCTACCCGGTGCAGATCGCGCACGAGCGCGACGACCGCATCAAGCGGCTCGCCGGCAAGATCGACCGGGTGCTGGTCGACGCACCGTGCACGGGACTTGGCACCCTGCGCCGCCATCCCGACCTCAAGTGGCGCCAGTCGGAGGCGACGCTGGTTGCGCTCGGCGACACGCAGCGTCGCATCCTCGATGCCGCGGCGCGCCTGCTCAAGCCCGGCGGCCGGCTCGTCTATGCCACCTGTAGCCCGCTCGTCGAGGAAGACGAGCAAGTCGCAGCTGCCTTCGACGAGGCGTACGGCGACACCTTCACCCGCCTGCCCGCGCTCGATCTGCTGCAGCGCGCGCAGGTGGCCGGCGCCGAGGCGCTGGTGAGCGGCAACGACTTGCGCCTGTGGACGCACCGCCATGCGACGGACGGCTTCTTCGCCGCGGCCTGGCAGAGGCGTGCCGCTTGATCCCCGTCAAGCCGGGGCGGTGGAGCGGTTATATCCGTCGTTTTTCTAGGGATTGCGCCCGGGACCGGTCGAATAGAATGGCGACTTGTCAACGGATGTTTCCCAAGGCTGATTCATGGAAGTGCTGATCTCGGTGTTCGATGCGCTGGTCGACTGGCTCGCGCACGGCTTCTCGTCGTTCACCGGCTGGGAGGTCGTGCTCTACACGCTCGTCACGACGCACATCACGATCGCCGCCGTGACCATCTTCCTGCACCGGGCGCAGGCGCATCGCGCCCTCGATCTGCACGGCATTCCCGCGCATTTCTTCCGTCTCTGGCTCTGGCTCACGACCGGCATGGTGACCAAGGAGTGGGTGGCGATCCACCGCAAGCACCACGCCAAGTGCGAGACCGAAGAGGATCCGCACAGCCCGCAGACGCGCGGCATCAAGACCGTGCTGCTGACCGGCAGCGAGCTCTATCGCACCGAAGCGAAGAACCAGGAAACGCTGGCCAAGTTCGGCATGGGCACGCCCGACGACTGGATCGAGCGCAACCTCTATTCGCGCTTCAGCTGGCAGGGCGTCGGCCTGATGCTGATCATCGACCTGCTGCTGTTCGGCGCCATCGGCGCGGCAGTGTGGGCGGTGCAGATGCTCTGGATTCCGATCACCGCCGCCGGCATCGTCAACGGCATCGGCCACTGGTGGGGCTACCGCAACTTCGAGGCGCCCGACGCGAGCCGCAATGTCTCGCCCTGGGGCATCGTCATCGGCGGCGAGGAGCTGCACAACAACCACCACACCTATCCGACCTCGGCCAAGCTGTCGGTCAAGCCCTACGAGTTCGACATCGGCTGGATGTACATCCGCGGCCTCGAAATGATGGGCTTGGCCACCGTGCGCAAGACGCCGCCGCAGCTCAAGCTCGGCGCCGTCAAGCCGGTTGCCGACGGCAAGACGCTCGAGGCGATCATCGCCAACCGCTACGAGGTCATGGCCACCTACGCGCGGAGCCTCCGCCACGCCAGCGCGGCCGAAATCGCGCGCCTGAAGAGCGAAGGCGCGGCCAGCGCCGGCAAGCTCGCGACCATGTTGGCGGCGCGCCGCTGGCTGCATCGCGACGACGACAAGATCCCGCACGCCCTGAAGGGCCAGGTCGCCGAGGCCGTGGCGCAGAGCCCGTATCTGTCCAAGCTCGTCGCGATGCGCGAAGAGCTGCGCCAGCTCTGGACACGCACCGGCGTCTCCGCCGAGCAGCTCGTCGCCGATCTGCAAGCCTGGCTGCACAAGGCCGAAGAGAGCGGCATCGCCGCGCTCCAGGAATTCGCGCTGCGTCTGCGCGCCGTGCAACACGCCTGAGCGAAGCGAAGGGATCGCGCAGCGATCCTTGCCCAAACAAAAACAGGTCGCCGCGGCGACCTGTTTTGCATTTGGCTGACCTTCAAGGGGTTGCGTAGCAACCCCGCTGAATCCAGCGAAGCGTCTTATTACTTCAGCTTCGTTTCCTTGTAGGTCACATGCTTGCGTGCCTTGGGGTCGAACTTCATCATCTCGAGCTTTTCCGGCGTCGTCTTCTTGTTCTTGTCGGTCGTATAGAAATGACCGGTACCGGCGCTCGACTCCATCTTGATCTTTTCGCGTCCACCTTTTGCCATGGCTGTGGCTCCTTAGATTTCGCCGCGCGCGCGCAGATCGGC
>JANXWR010000552.1 GCA_025351025.1 Burkholderiales bacterium
GTGCCGCACCACGGCCAGGTTGTGCGAGATGAAGAGGTAGCTCAGGCCGAACTTGCCTTGCAGGTCCTTCATGATGTTGAGCACCTGCGCCTGCACCGAGACGTCGAGCGCCGAGGTCGGCTCGTCGCAGACCAGGAACTCTGGCTGCGTCGCCAGGGCGCGGGCGATCGAGATGCGCTGCCGCTGGCCGCCCGAGAACTGGTGCGGATACTTCTCGGCGTCGGCCGCCGCCAGCCCCACCGACTGCAGCAGCTCGGCGACGCGGGCGCGGAGCTGCCGGTCGTTCTCGGCCCCGGATCGACCTTCGGCGAAGCCATGCTCGCGCAGCGGCTCGGCGACGATGTCCTGCACCTTCCAGCGCGGGTTGAGGCTGGCGTAGGGATCCTGGAAGATCATCTGCATGCGCCGACGCACGGCCGTCGGCCTGCCCTTGCCGGCGGTGTCGATGCCGTCGAAGAGGACCCGGCCGCGCGTCGGCGAAAAGAGGCCGACGAGCAAGCGCGCGACGGTGCTCTTGCCGCAGCCCGATTCGCCGACCAGCGCGAGCGTCGTTCCGCGGGCGATCGTGAACGCGACGTCGTCGACGGCATGCACGAACTGGCGCGGCTTGCGTTCGACGACGCGGTTCAACCAAGGCGCGGAGACGTCGAATGTCTTCGCCAGGCCATCGACCTCGACCAGCGGCGGCGCGGCCGGCATCGGCAGGGCGCTCATCGGCGCGCCTGGGTGGCTCGCCTGGCGCGATTCGGGGGCGAAGCGGCGCGGCAGCGGCTCATGCGGCTGCCCGCCAGGGTGCGGCATGCAGCCAGCACGCAGCCTGCGTGGTGCCCGCCGGCAGCAAGTCGGGCCGTTCCACGCGGCAGCGGTCGAAGACCTGCGGGCAGCGTGGATTGAAGGCGCAGCCGGCCGGGATCGCGGTCAGTCTCGGCATCGCTCCGTCGATCTGCAACAGGCGCGGCCGGTCTTCGTCCATCGCCGGGATCGAGCCCATGAGCCCGACCGTGTACGGATGCGACGGCGCATGGATGACGGCGCCGACCGGCCCGATCTCGACGATGCGCCCGGCGTACATCACGGCGACCCGGTCGCAGGTCTCGGCGATCACCCCCATGTCGTGCGTGACGAGCATGACCGCCGCGCCATGCTCCTTGCAGAGTCGCTTCAGCAGCGAAATGATCTGCGCCTGGATCGAGACGTCGAGTGCCGTTGTGGGCTCGTCGGCGACGATCAGCCGCGGCTCGCCGGCCAGGGCCAGGGCGATGACGACGCGCTGCCGCATGCCGCCCGAGAATTGATGTGGATACTGATCGAGCCGCTCCTCGGCCGCCGGAATTCCGGTTTCCTGGAGCAGCTGCGCGGCACGGCGGCGCGCATCGTCGGCACTCATCGGCAAATGGGTCTGAATCGTCTCGACGAGCTGCTGTCCGACCGTGTAAAGCGGGTCGAGCGAGGTCAGCGGATCCTGGAAGATGGCACCGATCGACCGGCCGCGCACCTTGCGCATCTCTTCGTAGGGCAGGTTGTCGATGCGGCGCCCGTCGAAGCGGATCTCGCCGGCGGCGACGCGGCCGGGTGGGTCGAGCAGACCGATGATCGCCGCGCCCGTGAGCGACTTGCCCGCCCCCGACTCGCCGACGACGCCCAGGATCTCTCCGGGCGCGATGTCGAACGAGATGTCATCGAGCGCGACCAGCGTGCCGCGCCGCGTGGGGAACTCGACCCGGAGATGGCGAACGTCAAGCAGCGGGTCGGCCATGAAGCTCAGGAGGAGTGGGGCGTGGAACAGCCGCTCACCGGCTCCTGGTAGTCGACGCGTACCGTGAAGTCGGAAGCGAGCGCGTTCGTCTTCACCGCAACCAGGTAGTAGCGGGTGCAGGGCGCGATTTCGAGGGGAACCGTGCGTGTTTCGCCGACGCCGCCAGCGCCGCCGGGCGGCCCCTGCACGGTGACCTGGCGCAGACCTGGATCGACCAGGGCATAGGTGCGCGGGTAGCCGTCCCTGGTTTCGGAGCGCAGGCGCGCCAGAGGACCGGTCAGGCTGTTCTGACCGTCGATGCGAACGATCGAGACCGAATAGGTATCGATCGGCACTTTGTGATAGCGGGCGCCGGACAGCTGCGAATAGTGGTAGTCGGTGCTCGCACAGGCGGCGAGCGTGCAAGCGACTGCCAGCGCGGCCGCAGTTTGCAAAGATCTCGAAGAAATCAGCATGATCGACTCCTTGTGTGGACGGTAAACGCGGTTCGACCGTCAGCGCAGGCGCGGGTTCAATGCGTCGCGCAGCCAGTCACCGAACAGGTTGATGCTCAGTGCGATCAGAACGAGCATGGTGCCCGGAAAGATGACAAGCCACCAGGCGCCGCTGAACAACTGCTTGTTGCCTTCATTGATAAAGGTGCCGAGCGAGGGCGACGTTGGCGAGACGCCGACGCCCAGGAATGACAGCGTCGCCTCGGCCAAGATGGCGGTTGCGACCTGGATCGTCGAGAGCACGAGCACCGGTCCCATGACGTTGGGCAGCACGTGTTTCATCATGATGCGCAGCGGCGCGACGCCGATCACCCGTGCCGCCTGCACGTATTCCTTGTGCCGCTCGACCATCGTCGAGCCACGCACGGCACGGGCGTACTGCACCCATCCCGGCAGGGCAATGGCGACGATGAGCACGCCGAAGGCGAGCGAGTCGTGGGCATTGGGAAACAGCGCGTGGCCGACGCCGGCGATCAGCAGCGCGATCAGGATCGACGGAAACGACAGCATCACGTCGCAGACGCGCATGATCAGGGCGTCGATCCGGCCGCCGGCGTAGCCGGAAACCAGGCCGAGGCCGACGCCGATCAGCAGCGACAGCAGCACCGATGCGCCGCCGACAAAGAGCGAGATGCGCGCGCCGTACATCAGCGCCGATAGCACGTCGCGGCCCTGCTCGTCGGTGCCGAGCAGGTACTTGGTCGTGCCGGCCACCATCCAGGCGGGCGGCAACATCGAATCGCTCAACTCGAGCGTCGCCAGGTCGAACGGGTTGTGCGGCGCAATCCAGCCGGCGAACACGGCGCAGACGATGCAAAGAAGCGCCACTGCGGCCGAACCGATCGCCATCGGCGAGTGGCGAAACGAATGCCAGAAGTCGCCGTCGACGAAGCGCGCCCAGCGGCCCGGCCCGGGTTGCCCCGCAGCCGCTGCCGGCCGCTGGTCGCGCGGCGCCGGCACGAAACCGGCGCCGGCCGTGGCGCCGGCCTGGACTACTTCGACTTCAGTGTCATCCATTTGAAGTACATGTAGTTGTTGGGCAGCTGCACTAGGCTCACCTTGTTGCTGTAGGCCCAGGCCAGTGCCTGCTGGTGCAGCGGGATGTGGCCGACGTCGTCCTGGTGGATCTTGAAGGCCTCGCGGATCATCTCGTTGCGCTTCTTCTGGTCGGTCTCGGACTGGATCTTCAGCGTCAGCTCGTCGAGTTTGGGGTTGCTGTAGGCGCCGAGGTTGAACTGGCCCTGGCCCTTGTCGTTCGGCGTTCCCATGATCGAGGTGAGAACGTCGTGCGAGTCGACCGTGCTCGGCGTCCAGCCGAGCAGGTAAAAGCTCGTGTCGCGACGCAGGATCTTCGGGAAGTAGCTGACCTTGGTCTCGGCCTGGAGGTTGATCTTCACGCCGATCCGGGCCAGGTTCGCGGCCACCGCCTGGCAGATCGCCGAGTCGTTGACGTAACGGTCGTTCGGACAGTTCATCGTCACCTCGAAGCCGTTCGGGTAGCCCGCGTCGGCGAGCAGCTTCTTGGCGGCCTCTGGGTCGTAGGGCAAGCGCTTGTTCATGTCGGGCTGGAAGCCGCGCACGGCGGCGCCAACCATCTCCGCGGTCGGCAACGCCGCGCCGCGCATGACCCGGTTCTTGATCGTGTCCTCGTCGATGGCCTGATAGAAGGCGCGGCGGACGCGGACGTCCTTGAACGGGTTCTTGCCCTTGACGCTGCTGAAGAGCAACTCGTCGCGCTTCTGGTCCATGCCGAGGAAGATCGTGCGCAGCTCGGGGCCCTGCAGCACCGTGAAGTTGCCGGTCGACTTGATGCGCTCGACGTCCTGCAGCGGCACCGGCTCCATGACATCGGTCTCGCCCGACAGCAGCGCGGCAACACGCGTCGCGTCGTTGCCGATCGGCGTGAAGACGATCTCGTCGAGGTTGCTCTCGTTCTTGCCCCACCAGTTGAAGTTCTTCACCAGCACCGTCCGCACCGAGGGCTGGCGTTCCTTCAGGCGGTAGGGACCGGTACCGTTGGCCTTGAAGCTGGCCGTGTTCTCGATGCCCTTGCGCCGGTCGACGGGCTTCTCGGCCTTGTTTTCCTCGCACCATTTCTTGCTCATCATGGCGAGCGTCGTCAGGGTGTCGGGAAGAATGGGATACGGGGCGGTGGTCTCGATCTCGACGGCGAGCTCGCCGACCTTTCTCACTTCCTTGATCGGATTGGTGTATCCCTTCATGTCCGAGCCGTCGCCGGCGGCGCGCTTGAACGTGAACACCACGTCGTCCGCGGTAAAGGGGGCGCCGTCGTGGAATTTGACGCCCGGACGCAGCTCGAAGCGCCAGACCGTCGGGCTGGTCTGCGTCCACTTCGTGGCCAACGCCGGCGTCAGCCCCATCGTCTTGTCACGCTCGATCAGCGACTCGTAGACGTTGCCGGTGAAGCTCAGCTGCAGGCTCTCGTTGAGCGAATGCGGGTCCATCGACTGCACGTCGCCTTGATTGGAGACGCGCAAGGTGACGGCATTCGCGGCCAGCGCGAAGGAAGCGGCGAGCACTGCAAAAGCGAGTTTTTTCATTGGAGGTTCCGTAGGACGTGGCGATCTAGTGGCCGCCGGTGGGCTTCTCGACACGAAGACGCGGGTCGACGGCGAAGTAGAGCAGATCGACGACGAGATTGATGACTACGAAGATCAGCGCGATCAGGCAGAGGTACGCGGCCATCACCGGGATGTCGGCGAAGGTGACGGCCTGGATGAAGAGCAAACCCATTCCGGGCCACTGGAACACCGTCTCCGTGATGATCGCGAAGGCGATCAGCGAGCCGAGTTGCAGGCCGGTGATAGTGATGACGGGCACGAGCGTGTTCTTCAGCGCATGGCCGAAATAGACGGCGCGATTCGGCAGTCCGCGCGCCCGCGCGAACTTGATGTAGTCGGCGCGCAGGACCTCGAGCATCTCGGCCCGCACCAGCCGCATGATCAAGGCGAGCTGGAAGATGGCGAGCGTGATCGCCGGCAGGATCAGATGTTTCCAGCCATCGAGGCTGGCCATGCCGGTGGTCCAGGGACCGAGCGCGAGCACCTCGCCGCGGCCGAAGCTAGGCAGCCACTTCAAGGTCACCGCGAACACGAGGATGAGCAGGATGCCAATCAGAAAAGGCGGCAGCGAGACGCCGAGCAGCGAGATCGTCATCAGCGTTTGCGAGAACAGGGTGCCGCGCTTGAGCGCCGTGTAGACGCCCATCGAAATGCCGAACACCAGTGCGATCACCGCCGAGAGCATCGACAGCTCGAGCGTGGCAGGCAATCGCTCGGCGATCAGCGACGAAACCTTGCGCCCCTGGCGCAAGCTGAGCCCGAACTCGCCGCGCGCGGCGTTGCCGACGAAGCGGGCGAACTGGACCGGGAACGGCTGGTCGAGGCCGAGGTCGGCACGAAGCTCGATGCGCTGCTGTGGCGTGGCGTCCTGGCCGAGGATGTTGGTGACCGGATCGCCGACGTACTGGAACAGCATGAAGGCGATGAAGGAGACCGTCAGCATCACGAGGACGGCCTGCACGAGGCGGCGGAGTACAAAGGCGAGCATGAAGGAGGGCCGATCAGAGCAAAACGCACGCCACGAGTCAAAGGGGAATGCCCGAAGCCCATCGCCTGTCGCCAATGAGAAAGGCCGCCCGGAGGCGGCCTTTCGTGCACTGAAGGACAAGCTCGCGCGAGGCGAGCCTGCGATCAGAAGAAGTGGCGCATGCCGACTTCGAAGCCCTTCGAGTCGCCGCCGAGGATCGGCGCAGCGGTAATCGAAGTGCCACCGGCAATGCTGGCCCGCGAGAGGTCGCCGTTGTTGAGCGTCGACACGGTGCCGTACAGCGCTGTCCGCTTAGACAGGTTGTACTGGTACGTCGCGGCAGCCTGCCAGATCGTGTTCGACACTGACGGGGAGACGGTGCTGTTCGTCGCCTTGCTGCGCGAGTAGCCGAGGTGCACCTCGCTTTGACCGAAGGGAATGACCGTGCTGATCGAGCCACGGGTATCCTTCAGATTGGTCTGGCTATCGCGGTTGACGTAGCCCATCACCTTTAGGAAGCCGAAGTCGTACGAACCGCCGACGTTGATCGTCTTGTCGTCACCGAATGTGGGAGCCGCGCTGCGCTGCGTTCCGTAGGCCACGGCCACGTCGAACGGCCCGGCCGCGAAGCCTGCCCGGCCGCCGAAGTAGCGTCCGGCATTGCTCGACTGACCCACTTGGGTGCTTTCGGCGGAAGCCATCATGACTTGACCATAGAAGCCGCCGAGGTTCGAGGGCAGGAAGTAGCCGATCGAGTTGTCGGCGCGAACGAACGTCGACGTGAGCAGTTGTGCGACGTGGCTGGAATCGCCTAGGCCGTTCGTTCCGAACGCGTCGTAAATCGTGTCGTTCCAGAACGTCGGCGTGTAGTCGCGACCACCGCGGAGTTCGCCCCAGTTGCCGATCAGCTTGATCACCGAACGACGGGTGAAGAACTTGCCCGAACCGGCGCCCGACTGGCCGGCACCAATGTCACCCGAGTCGGCGCCGACGCTGGCAAGCAGGTCGAAGCCCGCCTTCAGGCCGTCGCCGAGATCCTCGACGCCGCGAAAGCCCAGCTGGCTGCTGTTGATGCCGTCACGAGCCAGGCTGACGCGCTTGGACGAGCCGTCGTTCTTGACGTATTTGCCACTCAGGTCGACGGTACCGTACAGGGTGACCGACGACTGCGCCGACGCAGCGCCGGCAAAAGCGCCCAGTACCGCGAGAGCGAGCAGAGATTTTTTCATTGCGACTATCTCCTAGGTTGAACAAGAGGTCCCGATCACCGATTG
>JANXWR010000556.1 GCA_025351025.1 Burkholderiales bacterium
CCACGAAGGCATAGAGAACCGCGAGGATCAGCTGCTTGGGTGTCTTGATGGGGCCTTCGTGCGGGCCGTCGATCTCGTTCGGTTCGTGCGCGTCGGTCATCGAGTCCTCGGGGGCGTGTCGAGCGGCGCGAGAAAGCGGCAAGCGCCGCGCAGAAAATCGAGTCGCGCCGAACCCGAAATTATAGGGCCGCGTCCCCGCCGGGCCGGCCGGGCCCGGGGTCTCGCGGCAGGGCCCGCTGATAGAATCACGCCCCGCTGCGCCCGTAGCTCAATGGATAGAGTACTGCCCTCCGAAGGCAGGGGTTGCAGGTTCGATACCTGCCGGGCGCACCAAATAATATGTTATAAATCAACTACTTACGAAAATCATCTGATCGACTGCTGTCCGAGTATCCTAAAAGTATCCTAAAACCACCTCGCGCACAGTCGCTACGCGTGCCGCTCTCTCTGTGATCGCTAGGAAACTCCCGATGAAAAGCTCGCGTTCGTCGAAGACCTCAAGAGAGGGAGGCCAGCCATCGACCATCGCCGACGGCGCTAGTCGAGGTTCAACTTCGAAGTCCGCGAAGCGGAGGAAGAAGTCTCAAATCGACATTGCCATCACGACGGAGCTGGCGCCTGCCGCAGCAATCGCCTTGCTCGACAGGACCGAACAGGCCTCGGATTCGCTGGCACCAGCGTTAGACGTTTTGGGCGCTGGCGTTTCACGGGCCGAGGACGACACTAAGGTACGGGTCCAACTTGCGTTTGACGGGGGCGAGATCCTCCCTGTCGAGATGAGCGTGCAAGCCGGCAAAGCACTCGCAAGGGGCCTGTCCGAAGACCTTGCCGCAAAGCCTAAGCGGTAGCGCCACCGTCAAGACGGCGTTCCTGGCGCTGCTGGCGCACGAGTTGCGGAACCCTTTGGCACCGATCAGGAACGCGCTGCATGTCCTGGAGCGCGTCGGCAGCCCGGATGAGACAGCCGAACGCATGCGCGCAATGATCGGGCGCCAGCTGCAGCAGCTGACGCGCCTGGTCGACGACTTGCTCGATGTGGCGCGCATCAGCCGCGGCCCGATCGATGTCAGGAAAGAGCGCATCGAGCTTGGCGCGCTGGTCGACGGCGCCGCCGAGGCGGCACGGCCCGGGTTCGAAGCGGGCGGCATCGAGCTGACGGCGACTCGGCCGGCCGAGGCCCTGGCTCTCGATGCCGACCCGGTACGGCTGGCGCAGGCGATCGGCAACCTGCTGAACAACGCCGGCAAATTCACCGACGTGGGCGGCCGCATTTGGCTCAGCCTGGAACGCGACGGTGCCGAGGCGGTGATCCGCGTCCGGGACAGCGGTATCGGCATGGCAGCCGATCAGCTATCGCGCATCTTCGAGATGTTCGTGCAGATCGATGCCTCGATTGGGCGCTCGCGCGGCGGCCTGGGGCTGGGCCTGAGCGTGGTCAGGCAGCTGGTCGACGCGCATGGCGGCAGTGTCGTGGCGAGTAGCGACGGCATCGGTCGGGGCAGCGCGTTTGAACTGCGCCTTCCGCTGGCGGACGGGTCGCCGCGCCCTGCTGCCCCGGCCGCTAAGGCCAAGCCCGCGGCGGCGCACGCCACGCCTGCGGCGTCGCCGCGCCGCCGGGTACTCCTGGTCGACGACAACGTCGATGTGGCGGAGCCGCTCGCGGCCATCCTGGCCGCTGCCGGGCCTGGAGGTTCGAACCGCGCAAGACGGCGCGGCCGCGCTGGAGCTGGCAGCAGCGTGGCGGCCGGATGCGGTGCTGCTTGACATCGGCATGCCGGGGCTTGACGGATATGAGGCTGCGCGCCTGATGCGCGAGCAGCCATGGGCCCAAGGCATGCTGCTCGCCGCCATTACCGGCTGGGGTCAGCCGGAAGACCGCCGCCGTACCGCCGAGGCCGGGTTCGATGCGCACCTGGTCAAGCCGGTGGACCCGGATGTTCTGGTGGAGCTGATCGCCGGCCCGCTGCCGGCTGCGGCCGGACTGTAGGGCCTGCCAAGCGATTCAGGAGCCCGGAGGGGCTCACGCTGTTTCCAGGCCAGCCTTGCGCGGGCGACCGCCTAGCTTGCCATTGGCGCGTGCCGCAGCGCCCTTTGCGTCGGTCGCCGCCCTACCTCCTGTGGCGCCGATCTCGGCCATCCATCGCCTGGTCCCGAAGATGCCTTTGACCAGCGAGGGGACGTAAAGATCGGCATCCAACTTCGGCCAGTGCAAGCCAAGACCTGCAGCGGAGATTTCGATCGTGCGGAGGTCTGCCACATTGGCGCCAGCCAACTCTTGAGCCTGGTCGACCGGAAATGCAAACGCGCACCCGTTGTTCAGCTCCACGCGGATGCGACCGGCTGCGTACTTGGCGGTGGTGGCCAAAGGGCCGCGTGCCAGAAGTCGGCGGCCCTGTTCCGTTGCCTTGGCGAACTCCGCCTCATCGATCGCCGACACGCGATGCTTAGTGGTGGCCATGAAATCTTTCCCATTCGTTGCACAGGTGAGCCAAGTGGCTCAGAAGGTATATGCCGATCTGTTTCAACTGTCGCAGCCCGAACCCGATGTTGCTGAGCAGCCGTACGCGTCCCATGTCGCACAGCAATTCAAACCGCGCATGCTCCCCTGCTCCGATGACATGAACGTGGGGCGGACGGTGATCGTTGGGGTAGATCACCACGCGCCAGCCTTTGAAAGCGGGCAGAACGGTCGGCATTCGACAGTTTAACCCAAGCGCGGTTGGGTTTCAAGCCTCTGCTGCGTGTGCTACAGCACGAGGCCGGCCAAAGCGTTCGCGGCGTGGTCCGCGCGGAGGTGGCCGTATTGCTTTTCGATCATCACCACGCTGGTCCCGCTCACCTGCGCGATGGTCAGGAGATCGAGCCCGCCTGTGACCAGATCGGTAATCGTGCTGTGCCGCAGCGCATAAGCAGTCACGCTATCGGGCAAGCCGGCTGCCCTCGCGGCCGCGCGCACCGGCTTCTTCCAGGCGTCTTTGTTCCAAGCCTTGCCATCCCGCCGAGCCAGCAGGGGAGCCGCCGGAAGCTTGTCCTGGGCTTGAGCTTCGAAAAGCGCGGCCGTCTGCTTTGGCAGCTTGATTCTCCTGTCCGCGCCCGACTTGTTCTTGCCGATGGCGAGCACGCCAAGCCTCTTGTCGAAGCTCCCCGCAGTCAGCGCCGCCAACGCGCCTGGGCGAAGCGGGACCATGGACAGGCCGCGCAGGAATTGAGCCAGGTCCGGAGCCGCGCTCTCAATCAACGCTGTTCGTTGGCCGCGATCCAGGTACGCATCACGCTGTCGGTCGGCGTTCTCGATGCGGCGCAGTGCCACGCGCCACGCCATGTCCGTGGTTACGGATCCGTTGTCATAGCCCAGATTGAACGCGGCGCGAAGCGCGGCCATGTCTCGGTTGACGGACGACGCGGCTCGAGGACGGGTGCGCGGCTTACGCGCGTGCGGGTTGATGACCACAGGAGTAGCAGCAAGATTCTGGCGCCAGGCCTCGACGTGCTTGCGGGTTAACTTGGTGAGGTCGATCCTGGCGATCTTTTCGGCGTAGACGTGCCGCTTGAACCTTGAGGCAATGTCGTCCGCTGTGGTGTCTCCAGTCCGCGCGCGGACCGAAGCGATGTACTCCTCGCAGGCTTCGCGTACAGTCAGTGTGTCCGCACTACCGCCTCTGCTCAAATGCGAAGACCATGTCTCGGCAGCCCTTTTGGCGGCGTCGAATCGCGAGTGAGGCAGCATGTTGCCAAAGGCGCCCAGGCTTCGCCGCGTCTGTTTCCTGGTCGCCTCGTCATACGTCTGGGCGAGCCAAGTGCCATCGGAGTCTGCGGACAGTTTCCTGAAGCCGACATGGCAGCCAGCGGACAGCCTTTGCCAGTAGGGAGATCGACGAGCCTTCAGCTTGCCGCGGCCCTCAACAGTGTCGATTCGACGAAGCATGACTCACTACGAGTATCCTAAAAGTATCCTAAACCTACCCAACCTTTTTGGGACATCTGCGGACGGTTTTACCTCGTAAAGATGGTCCGAGGACGTCCAAAGACGTCCGGGCAACCCTCGCTCCGAAGGCAGGGGTTGCAGGTTCGATACCTGCCGGGCGCACCACCAAACCAGCCCTGTCCTGGCGCCGGCGCCACTCTCTTCGCATCCTCCACCTGCCCGACGACCCATGACTGCGCCTGCTCTCCCGCCTCGCCGCTTCGCTTCGGTCGAGGCGCTCGAGGCGCATCTCGCCACGCCAAGCGCCGCACTCGTCTCCGACATGTCGTTGGTCCAAGGCGACCTCGTGATCCTCGGCGTCGCAGGCAAGATGGGGCCGACGCTGGCGCGCCTGGCGAAGAACGCGACGCCGTCGCGCCGCGTCATCGGCGTCGCCCGCTTCAGCGACGCCGCAGTGAAGGCGCGGCTCGAAGCCTGGGGCGTCGAGACGATCGCCTGCGACCTGCTCGACCGCGCCGCCATCGAGGCCTTGCCCGAAGCGCCCAACGTCGTCTTCGCCGCCGGCCACAAGTTCGGCGCCAGCGGCAACACGCCTCTCACCTGGGCCATGAACGCGTGGGTGCCGAGTTTGGTGGCCGAGCGCTACAAGTCGTCGCGCATCGTCGCATTCTCGACCGGCAACGTCTATCCGCTGACGCGCGTCGGCGCGCCGGCACCGACCGAGGCCAGTCCGCTCGGTCCGGTCGGCGACTACGCGCAGTCCTGCCTGGGCCGCGAGCGCATGTTCGAGTACTTCTCGGCGCGGCATCGGACGCCGGGCCGCATCGTCCGCCTCAACTATGCGATCGACATGCGCTACGGCGTGCTCTTCGATATCGCCTCGAAGCTGCGCCGCGGCGAGCCAGTCGACGTGACGATGGGCCAGGTCAACCTGATCTGGCAAGGCGACGCCAACGAGCAGGCGCTGCGCTGCCTGGCCCATTGCACGACGCCGACGACGCCGATCAATTGCACCGGCCTCGCGGCGCTCTGGGTGCGCGAGCTGGCGATCCAGCTCGGCGCCCGCCTCGGCGTGAAGTCGACGATCATCGGCCTCGAGGCGCCGACCGCCCTTCTCTCCGACGCCAGCGAAGCGGCGCGCCTGTTCGGGCCGCCAACGGTGGCGATCGGGACGATGCTCGACTGGGTCGCGGACTGGGTCGCGAACGACGGTCCGAGCCTGGGCAAGCCGACCAAGTTCGAGGTCCGCGATGGCACTTTCTGAGGTGCGCGCGAAGGCGTTGCCGTGTCGCCCGGGCGATGCGCTCAGGCTGGTCACGCTCACATCTGACTGCATCGACGCCGGCGCGGCACTCTCGGACGCGACTGGCTGGAACCAGACCGCCGACGACTGGGCGATCTTCATCCGCAACGGCCACGCCATCGGCTTTCGCGACGCCGCCGATCGCCTCGTCGCGACGGCGGCGGCGCTGCCCTACGGCGCGAGCGCCGGCTGGATCTCGATGGTGCTCGTCGCCGACGCGTGGCGGCGCCGCGGCCTCGCCAGCGCGCTGCTGGCGGCCTGCGTCGAGCACCTGCGCGCCGCGCACATCGTTCCCGTTCTCGACGCGACGCCGGCGGGCGCGGCGGTCTATGCCCGCATCGGCTTTGCCGCGGGCTTCGAGATCGATCGCTGGGAATGGAAGGCAGCGTCCGCGCAGAGCGGTGCCGCGAAGGCTGCGCTTGCCTCGAGCGCGCGTGGCATGCTCCCGGCTGGCCCGAGCGACCTCGACGCCATCGCCGCGCTCGATCGCGCCTCGAACGGCCTCGAGCGGCGCTTTCTCCTCGAGAGCTTCCTGTCGCGGCCTGGCACGCGGGCCTGGCTCCCGCGCAACGGCCGGGGCTTCGCCGTCGCCCGCGAAGGACGGCGCGCGACGCAGATCGGTCCGCTCGTCGCCGGGAGCGAAAGCGAAGCCATCGAGCTGCTCGCTGCCGCGTTCGCGCCCGCCGGTCCGAGCGCCGGCCGCGACGTCTTCCTCGACCTGCCGCGCGGCCGTCCCGCCCTGCAGGACTGGCTCGAGGCGCAAGGCTTCGTGCGCCAGCGGCCTTTCGTTCGCATGTCGCTGGGCGCGGCGCAGCCGCCGACGCTCGGCGAGACCTGCGTTGTGCTTGCCGGTCCGGAGTTTGGCTGAGGGCCGCGATGCCGCCGTTTGCCACTCACGCCGTCGCCATCGACGCCTGGCGCGACGTCGATGCGCTGCGCCGCCGCCTGCGTGTAGGCTTGGCAATCCCGGCCCACCCGCTCGCCCTCGATGCCTCGCGCCGCTACGACGCGCGACGGCAGCGCGCCCTCACACGGTATTACCTCGACGCCGGCGCCGGCGGCCTGGCCCTCGGCGTGCACACGACGCAGTTCGCGATCCGCGAAGCCGGCCTCTACGAAACGGTGCTGCACGAGGCCATCGAGACAGCGCGCGACTGGCCGCGCGACGCACCGCCGCCGGTGATGGTGGCAGGCGTCTGCGGCGGCACGACGCAGGCCGTCGCCGAAGCGAGGCTCGCCGCCGGGCTCGGCTATCACGCCGGCCTGCTCAGCCTGGCGGCGCTGAAGGGGGCGAGCGACGACCTGCTGATCGAGCACTGCCGGGCGGTGGCGCGCGAGATCCCGCTGGTCGGCTTCTATCTGCAGCCGGCCGTCGGCGGCCTCGAGCTCGGCGCGGCGTTCTGGGCGCGCTTCGCGGCGATCGACGCGGTGGTGGCGATCAAGGTCGCGCCCTTCAATCGCTACCGCACGCTCGACGTGGTGCGCGGCATCGTCGCCGCGCGCGCCGAAGACCGCGTCATCCTCTACACCGGCAACGACGACCACATCGTGCTCGACCTCGTCATGCCGTTCGTGGCGATGCGCGACGACTTGCCGGTGACGCTGCGTTTTCGCGGCGGCCTGCTCGGCCACTGGTCGGTGTGGACGAAGGGCGCCGTCGAGCTGCTCGAGCGCTGCAAGGCGGCAGTGCGGGCGGCGGAGGGCGGCAGCGCCGTGCCTACCGAGCTGCTCGCCCTCGACAGCCGTGTCACCGATTGCAACGCCGCCTTCTTTGACGCTGCCAACGACTTTCGCGGCTGCATCGCTGGTTGTCACGAGGTGTTGCGCCGGCAAGGCCTGCTCGAAGGCACCTGGTGCCTCGACCCGCACGAAGGCCTGAGCCCCGGCCAGGCCGAGGCGATCGATCGCGTGCTGCAGAGCCACGCCGACCTCGCCGACGACGACTTCGTCGCCGCCAACCTCGCGCGCTGGCTCCGCTGATCGAGCGCGCAGTTACCACCCGGCGCATCGGCCGGCTTCACGGCGCGGCTCTGGCCCCAAAATCGGCACCATGGCGATAGCGATTCCCGCGCCGCGGGTCCAGATTCTCGGCGTCGAGGCGTTCGAACAGCCTTTTCGCCTGCGCATGCCGTTTCGCTTCGGCGTCATCACGCTGACCGAGAGCATCGAGGCGATCGTGCGCGTCAACGTCCGCCTCGACGACGGACGCGAGGGCTTCGGCTACGCCGCCGAGATGCTCGCCGCCAAGTGGTTCGACAAAAACCCGCTGCTCTCCGACGCGCAGAACCAGCACCAGCTGAGAAAGTCGATCGAGATCGCCACCGAGGCCTACCTCGCGGCGCCGCCGTCGACCGCGTTCGACCTGTTCGCCGACAACCACCGGCACCAGGTCCGCGCCGGGCGCGAGCTCGAGCTGCCGCCGCTCGTCGCCAGCTACGGCAACGCGCTGCTCGACCGCGCCGTCATGGACGCGGTCTGCCGCCTGGTCGGCGCCAGCTTCTGGACGGCGATGCGCAGCAACCTCGCCGGCATGGCGCCGCACCCGGTCATCGCCGACCTCGGCGCCTTCGACTTCACGACCTTTCTCGCCGGCCTCGAGCCGGTGCGAAGCATCGAGGCGCGCCACACCGTCGGCCTGCTCGATCCGATCGTCGCCGCCGACCAGGCGCCGGGATCGCGGGTCGACGACGGCCTGCCCGAGACGCTGGAGGAAGTAATCGCCGCCTACGGCCAGCGCTGGTTCAAGCTCAAGGTCAGCGGCGACCGCCAGGCCGACATCGAACGCCTGGTCAAGATCGCCGGCGTGCTCGACCGCATCGACGAGCCGCTGCATGTCACCCTCGACGGCAACGAGCAGTACGAGGAGCTCGACGCGGTCGTCGAGCTCTGGCAGGCAATGGAGGCCGAGCCCGGCCTGCACAAGATCTGTGCCGCGACGCTCTTCATCGAGCAGCCGATCAAGCGCCAGGTGGCACTGGCGCGCAGCGTCGCGCCGCTGGCCCGGCACCGGCCGGTCATCATCGACGAGTCCGACGGCGACCTCGACTCTTTCGTGCGCGCCCGCTCGCTCGGCTACGCCGGCGTCTCGTCGAAGGACTGCAAGGGCTTCTACAAGTCGATCATCAACCTCGCCCGCTGCCGCATCTGGAACGCGGCCGGCGACGGCGCGTTCTTCCTTTCCGGCGAAGATCTGACCACACTCGCCGGCATCTCCGTCCAGCAGGATCTGGCCCTCGTCGCCCTGCTCGGCCTGGTCGACGTCGAGCGCAACGGCCACCACTTCATCGACGGCTTCAGCGGCCGGCCCGAGGCCGAGGCGCAGGCCTATCTCGAAGCGCACCCCGACCTGTACCACACCGACGGCGGCAAGCCGCGCCTGCGCATCCGCGCCGGGCGGCTCGCGCTCGACTCGCTCGACTGCAAGGGCTTCGGCAGCGCCGTCGTGCCGGAGCTGTCGACGACGGCGCCCATGGAGAAGGCGCAGTGGCCGCCTGCCGGCTGAGACTGCGAGTCGGAGTCGTCCGACGCGGCGCAACGCCGATTGCGAACGGCGACACGCGGCATGGCCTACTCGCGGCGCGGCCGAGGCCTGCCTAAGATGGGGACGAATCCTCCGGCACGCCATGAACACCCTGCGCACCTATGTCGTCGAAGACAGTTCGATCATCCGCGACAACCTCGCGCAAGCCCTGCATGAGAACGCGCCGATCGAGGTGATCGGCAGCGCCGAGGACGAAGCGGCTGCGGCGGCCTGGCTGCTTGATCCCGGCCATGGCTGCGATGTCGTCATCGTCGACATCTTCCTGAAGTCCGGCTCCGGCATCGGCCTGCTCAAGTCGCTGCACGGGCATGCGCCGGCGATGCGCCGTGTCGTGCTGAGCAACCACGCGACCCCGGCGGTGCGCGCCAAGTGCGCGGAGCTCGGCGCCGACAAGGTGTTCGACAAGTCGAACGAGATCGACGAGATGCTCGCCTACTTCAATCGCCTGACGGTGACCGCGGGCGAGGCGCACCAGATCTACTCCATGCCGAGCAGCCGGTAGATGCGTCGCGTATAGGCGCCGAAGTTCTCGTGTGTCTTGAGATCGAGCGTGCGCGGAAGCGGCAGCTCGATGGTGAAGTTGTCGGCCATGCGCGCCGGCCCGGCCGTAAAGACGACAACCCGGCTGCCCAGGAACACCGCCTCGGAGATGCCATGCGTGACGAACAGGATGGTCTTGCCCGACTGCTTCCAGATGCGCAGCAGCTCCAGGTTCATCTTCTCGCGCGTCAGCGCATCGAGCGCGCCGAAGGGCTCGTCCATGAGCACGAGCTTGGGGTCATGGATGAGGGCGCGGGCGATCGCCGCGCGCTGCTGCATGCCGCCCGAAAGCTCGTAGGGGCGCTTCTCCTCCGCGCCGCTCAGGCCGACCAGCGCGAGCAGGTCGCGCGCCCGCTCGCGGCTCGCCTTCTTCGGCAGGCCGAGGATCTCGGCCGGCAGCAGCACGTTGTCGATGATGGTCCGCCACTTCAGCAGGAGCGGCTGCTGGAACACCATGCCGATGTCGCGCGCCGGGTCGAAGGGATAGGCGGAATTGCCGATCGAGACCGTCCCGGCATCCTGCGCATGCAGGCCAGCGAGGATCTTCAGCATCGTGCTCTTGCCGCAGCCCGACGGGCCGACCAGGCAGGCGAGTTCGCCCGGCATGACGTCGAAGCTCGCGTTCGAGATCGCGAGATGCGCCTTGGGGCCCTTGCCGTATGACTTGGAGACGTCGGCGAGGTGGATGAAGGGCTCGGCGGTTCTTGTGTCGTTCATGCGCCGTTGCTCGCGGGTCGGACCTCGGGCATGGGGCGGCCCCCCCCGCTCAGGTCCCCCGAAGGCCGCCTGCGGCGGCCTTCTCCTCCTAATACTTCGCTGCGGGGGCCGCCCCA
>JANXWR010000568.1 GCA_025351025.1 Burkholderiales bacterium
GGTCGTCGCCGGTGCAGAAGCCGGATCGAAGCTCGCCAGGGCGACCGAGCTCGGCATCGCCGTGCTCGACGAAGCCGGGCTGCTGAAGCTGCTCGACGCGGGCTGACGCGGTACCGGGCAATGCGATGCGGAGAAGCGACCTGCGGTGGCTGAGCGAGGCGAGCGCGCAAGCGAACGGAGCACCGCGTCGTGCGCGCGATCGCCTGCTGCTCGGCGCATCCGGTCGGACGCATGAGGTCGGCAGCATCGAGCCGGAGGTCGCATCTCGCCTCGCTGGTGCCGGAGTGCCGATCGCGAGGCACGACGTCGACTGGATCATCGTGCCGCCCTTCGATGCTTCGCTCGAGCTGATCGCCCGCTGGCTGCACGATGAAGGCCTGGCGAGCCGATGGCGCGACGAGCTGCTGCCCGTCGTGGCTCGCGATGGCCGCACGCTCGCGGCGGTCGAGCGCAGCGTCGTCCGCGTCCTCGGCCTTGCCACGTTCGCCGTGCACCTCAGCGGCCGCGCCGAAGACGGAGCGTTCTGGGTGCAGCAGCGCGCCTTCGACAAGGCGACCGATCCGGCCCGGTGGGACACCTTGATGGGCGGCCAGATGGCGGCCGGCGAGTCGGTCCGCTCGACGCTGGCGCGCGAAACGGCCGAAGAGGCCGGACTTCGGCTCGATCAGCTGCGGTTGCTGCGCCGGAGCGCCGACGTCTTCGTGCGGCGGCCGGTCGACGAGGGCTTCATGAACGAGCGCATCGCCGTCTTTCGCGCGAGGCTCGCGCCCAACATCACGCCGATCAATCGCGACGGCGAGGTCGTGCGCTTCGAGTGCGTGCGCACAGAGGATCTGCGCGCACGCCTGGCGGCCGGCGACTTCACCCTCGAAGCAACGCTCATCCTCGGCGCCGAGATCGGACGCCGAGGATGAAGCGAGAGGCGACGACCTAGGCGGCGGTGATGTTCTCCGCCGACATCGGCATCTTGCGCAGGCGCTTGCCGGTTGCCGCGAACACCGCGTTGCCGACGGCCGGGCCGATCAGCGCCGTCGCCGGCTCGCCGATGCCGCCGGGCTTCTCGTCGCTCGCCACCAGCGTGATGTCGATCTGCGGCGCCTCGTTCATGCGCACGATCTTGTACTGGTGGAAGTTGGTCTGCTGCACGCGGCCCTTATCGACCGTGATCTCGCCGTACAGCGCGGCCGTGAGGCCGAAGATGACGCTCGACTGGATCTGCGCCTCGACGGTGTCGGGGTTGACCATGAGGCCCAGGTCGGCCGCGATTGTCACCTTGTGCACGACCGGCACGCCGTCCTTGATCGAGATCTCGGCCACCTGCGCCATGTAGGTGTCGTAGCCTTCCATCAGGGCGACGCCGCGGAAGTGGCCGGCCGGCGCCGGCGTTCCCCAACCGGCCTTGTCGGCGGCGATCTTCAGCACGTTGGCGAAGCGCGGCTTGGTGGCGAGCAGCGACATGCGGTAAGCGACGGGGTCCTTGCCCGCCGCGGCCGCGCATTCGTCGATGAACGTCTCGTTGGCGAAGGCGTTCATGTTGTGGCTCACCGCCCGCCAGTAGCCGACGCGCATGCCGGCGTCGTGGATGACGAGGTCATGGCGCGTGTTCGGGATCTCGTAGCCGGCCACCGCGGCCTCGGCCATGAACGGGTCGAGCGTGTCGGGCGGCAGGCCGAAGGCGCGTTGCGTCACCGACTGCGAGGTGACCTTGAAGGTCATCGCCACCGGCATGCCGTTCGCGTCGAGCCCGGCTTCGAGCTGGTTGAGCGCCATCGGCCGGTAGAAGTCGTGCGTCATGTCGTCTTCGCGGGTCCAGAGCAGCTTGACCGGCTTGCCGACGGCCTTGGAGATCAGCGCCGCCTGGACGATGAAGTCGAGCTCGAGCCGGCGCCCGAAGCCGCCGCCGAGGAAGGTCGTGGTCAGCGTGATGTCCTCAGGCTTGATGCCGAGCGCCGCCGCAGTCGCGCCTTCGGCGCCTTGCTGGAACTGCGTCGGCCCGATCAGCTCGCACTTGCCGTTGGCAAAGCTCGCCGTGAAGTTCATCGGCTCGAGCGGGCAGTGCGCCAGGAGCGGCAGCGAGTACTCGGCCTTGACGACCTTGACGGCGGTCTTCATCGCGCCGGCCGCGTCGCCCTTGGCATTGATCGGCAGCACCTTGCCCGTGGCCGCGGCGCTACGGATGCTCGCCACCATGGCGGCGCTGCCGAGTGCTGCGCCCGCGCCTTCGTCCCATTGAACGACGACGGCTTCGCGCGCCTTCTTGGCGTGCCAGTAGGTGTCGGCGACGACGGCGATGCCATCGGGAATCTGCACGACGTCGATGACGCCGGGCATCGACCTGGCCTTGCTCGCGTCGTAGCCCTTGACTGTGCCGCCGATGACCGGACATTGCTCGAGCGAGGCGTAGACCATGCCGGGCAGCTTGACGTCGATGCCGAACTCGGTCGTGCCGTTCACCTTGCCCGGCGTGTCGAGGCGCTTCGTGCGCTTGCCGACGATCGTGAAGTCCTTCGGGTCCTTCAGCGTCACCTTCTCGGGCACTGGCAGCTTGGAGGCGGCCGCGGCGAGCTGGCCGTAGGTCGCCTTCTTACCGTTCGGCCCGAGCACCATGCCGTTCTCGGCGCGCAGCGTCGAGCGGTCGACCTTCCATTGGTCGGCCGCGGCCGTGATCAGCATCTCGCGCACCTGGGCGCCGCCGATGCGGAGCTTTTCCCAGCCGTCGCGCACCGAGGTCGAGCCGCCGGTGATCTGCGCGCCGAGCAAGGCGTTGACGTAGACCTTGTTCGGCGGCGCGATTGCGACCTTGACCTTGCGCACGTCTACGTTGAGCTCTTCGGCGATAAGCATCGGCATCGACGTGTAGACGCCCTGTCCCATCTCGGAACGGGCCGAGAGCAGGGTGATAGTGTTGTCGTCGGCGATATGCACCCAGGCATTCGGCGTGTACACCGTGCCGGCGGCCTTCGCATCGCCGATCGCGCCTGGCAGTGCGATGCCGAGCATCAGGCCGCCCGAGGCGACTGCCGACGACTGCAGAAAATCGCGGCGCGAAACGGAACCTTGGAGGAGAGTGGTGGTCATGGTGCTCTCCTCAGGCCTGGCGCATTTCTGCGGCGGCTGACTTGATGGCGGCCTTGACCCGGCCATAGGTTCCACAGCGGCAGATGTTGCCGCTCATGGCCGCGTCGATGTCCGCGTCGCTCGGGTTCTTGTTCTTCGCGAGCAGGGCCGAGGCGCTCATCAGCTGGCCCGATTGACAG
>JANXWR010000593.1 GCA_025351025.1 Burkholderiales bacterium
AGCGCGCAGGCGGACGCGTCTTCTGCGCCTTGACCTCGACGCTTTCGGTGCGCGCCAGCTCACCGGCCGCGACAGCGACCAGGTTGGCGTCGTCTTCCTGCGCCTCGCGGCCGTAGACGGCAAGCCAGCCCGGCCGCACCATGACCTTGCCGTTGGTCTGAAACCTGTAGTCCTTGCCGGCCTTGGCGACGGTCGAGATCCGCGTCGTCACCATGAACTCCGCCGCCGGAAAGAACACCGCCAGAAATCGCTTGGCCACCATGTCGTAGAGCTTGGCCTCGATCTCCGACAAGCTCTTCGGCGCGAGCAGGGTCGGGATGATCGCGAAGTGGTCCGACACTTTGGCGTTGTCGAAGATTCGCTTCGAGGGCTTGACGTAGCCCTCCTTCAACGCCGTCTTCGCGTGCACCGCTAGTGCGCGCAACGGGCCCGGCAGGTCTTCCTTCGAGATCATCGTGATCGTGTCCTTCGCCACCGCCACGTAGTCTTCCGGCAAGGCGCGGCTGTCGGTTCTCGGGTAGGTCAGCACCTTGTGCTTTTCGTACAGGGCTTGCGCGACCCCGAGCGTGGTGCGCGCCGAAAAGCCGAACCGCGAGTTGGCTTCACGCTGCAGGCTGGTCAGGTCGTAGAGCATGGGCGGCGCCTGGGTGCTCGGCTTGGCCTCCTCGGTCACCGAGGCCGGCTGGCCTTGCGCCGCCGCGGCGATGGCGAGGGCGGCGGCCTCGTTCCAGAGGCGGTCGGAGCGCAACTCGTTGTCCACTGGAATGAACTCCTGGCCGGAGTTGAGGGTCGGGTTCTTCTTCCACGCCGGATCGAACCACTTGCCTTCGTACTCGCCGGCGTTCACGGCGAAGGTCGCGCGCACCTCCCAGTAGTCGCGCGACACGTGCTTGCGAATCTGCTCCTCGCGCTCGACCATGATCGAGAGCGTCGGCGTCTGGACCCGGCCGACCGTCGTGAGAAAGAACCCGCCGTCGCGCGAGTTGAACGCCGTCATCGCGCGCGTGCCGTTGATGCCGACCAGCCAGTCGGCCTCGGAGCGGCAGCGCGCGGCGTCGGCCAGCGGCAGCATCTGCTTGTCGCTGCGCAGGTGCTCGAAGCCGTCGCGGATCGCCGCCGGCGTCATGCTCTGCAACCACAGTCGCTTGACCGGGTGCTTCGATTTCGAGTGCTGCTGGATCAGGCGAAAGATCAGCTCGCCTTCGCGGCCCGCATCGCAGGACATCGTCCGCGCGCTCACGCCCACCGCGGGCAAGTTCGAAAAGCACGACGAGTACTTCGAGAGCGACCGCTATCTCGTCACTTCCGCCGTCGGCCATTTGCTCGAGATCAAGGCGCCGGAGGAGTACGACGTCAAGCGCGGCAAGTGGAGCTTTGCCCACCTGCCCGTGATCCCGCCGCACTTCGACCTGGCGCCGCTCGACAAGACGAAGAGCCGGCTCAACGCCATCGTCAAGCTCGTGAAACGCAAGGACGTGAGCGAGCTGATCAACGCCTGCGACGCCGGCCGCGAGGGCGAGCTGATCTTTCGCCTGATCCAGCAGCATTCGAAGTCGAAGCATCCGGTCAAGCGCCTCTGGCTGCAGAGCATGACGCCGGCCGCCATCCGCGACGGCTTCGAGCACCTGCGCAGCGACAAGCAGATGCTGCCGCTGGCCGACGCGGCGCGCTGCCGCTCCGAGGCCGACTGGCTGGTCGGCATCAACGGCACGCGGGCGATGACGGCGTTCAACTCGCGCGACGGCGGCTTCTTCCTCACCACCGTCGGCCGGGTCCAGACGCCCACGCTCTCGATCATGGTCGAGCGCGAGGAGCAGATCAGGAAGCACGTCTCCCGCGACTACTGGGAGGTGCGCGCCACCTTCGCGGTCGGCGCCGGCGAGTACGAAGGCAAGTGGTTCGACCCGGCCTGGAAGAAGAAGCCCGACCTCGACGGGGCCGGGACCCCGTCGACTCCCGATCCCGAGCTGCGCTCCGACCGTCTCTGGAACGAAGCCGCTGCTCTGGCCATCGCCGCGGCGGTGCAGGGCGAGCCGGCGTCGGTGACCGAGGAGGCCAAGCCGAGCACCCAGGCGCCGCCGCAGCTCTACGACCTGACCAGCCTGCAGCGCGAGGCTAACTCGCGCTTCGGCTTCTCCGCGCGCACCACGCTCGGGATCGCCCAGGCGCTCTACGAGAAGCACAAGGTCTTGACCTATCCGCGCACCGACAGCCGCCACCTGCCCGAGGACTATGTCGCCGTCGCCAGGGACACGATCGCCATGATCTCGAAGGAGGACCTGCCTGGCCCGTTGCGCGCGCTCGCGGTGCACGCCAGGACGGCGCTGAAGGAGGGCTACGTCAAGCCGATCAAGAAGATCTTCGACAACGCCAAGGTCTCGGACCACTTCGCGATCATCCCGACGCTGCTTCCGCCGAAGAGCCTCTCGGAGATCGAAGCCAAGCTCTACGACATGATCGCCAAGCGCTTTCTCGCCGTGTTCTTTCCGTCGGCCGAGTTCATGGTCACGACACGGATCTCGAGCGTCGCCAAGGCGGGCAAGGACTACCGCTTCCAGACCAACGGCAAGGTGATGGTCAAGCCGGGCTGGCTTGCCGTGTACGGACGCGAGGCGCAGGAAGACGACGCCAACCTCGTCGCGGTCGCGCCCGGCGAGCTCGCGCGCACCGAGAGCGTCGACGTCAAGGCGCTGAAGACGCGGCCGCCGGCGCGCTACACCGAGGCGACGCTTCTCTCGGCGATGGAAGGTGCCGGCAAGCTGATCGACGACGACGACATGCGCGAGGCGATGCAGGAAAAAGGCCTCGGCACGCCGGCGACGCGGGCCGCGATCATCGAAGGCCTGATCTACGAGAAGTACATCCACCGCGAAGGCCGCGAGCTGGTGCCCGGCGCCAAGGCGTTCCAGCTCATGACTTTGCTGCGGGGGCTCGACATCGAGGACCTGACCAAACCCGAGCTGACCGGCAACTGGGAGTACCAGCTCGCCGAGATGGAAAAAGGCCACCTCGAGCGCGAGACCTTCATGAAGCGCGTCGCCGAGATGGCCGAGCGCATCGTTCGCAAGGCCAAGGAATACGACCGCGACACCATTCCCGGCGACTACGCGACGCTCGCCGTGCCCTGCCCGAACTGCGGCGGCGTCATCAAGGAGAACTACCGTCGCTATGCCTGCACCGGCATTCCGGGCAAGACCGAGCCCTGCGGCTTTTCGATCAGCAAGATTCCCGGCGGCCGGGCCTTCGAGCTGCCCGAGGTGGAGGCCTTCCTGCGCGACAAGAAGATCGGTCCGCTCGAAGGATTTCGCTCGAAGGCAGGCTGGCCTTTCACGGCCGAAATCAGATTGGTACGCGACGAGGAGCTCGACAACTGGAAGCTCGAGTTCGATTTCGGCGAGGACGCCAAGCGCGAGGGCGAGTCCGGCGAGCCGGTCGACTTCTCGGCGCAGGAGAGCCTGGGCCTTTGCCCCAAAACGCAAGGCAAGGTCTACGAGTTCGGCAGCAGCTATGTCTGCGAGCACTCGGTGGGTGTGCACGTCACCTGCGACTTCAAGAGCGGCAAGGTGATCCTGCAACAGCCGGTCGCGCGCGAGCAGATGACCAAGCTGCTGACCACCGGCGCCACCGACCTGCTCGAGGGCTTCGTCTCCAACAAGACGCGCCGCAAGTTCAAGGCCCGGCTGGCCTGGGATGCGAAGGAAGGCAAGGTCGTTTTCGCGTTCGAGCCGCGGCCGGCGCGTGTGCCGGCGGCCGGCAAGAAGACGGCGGCGAAAGCGGCGCCGGCGAAACGGGCGGCGAAGGCGTGACGGCCGGTCCGTCGACGCGGTGGCGTCCGACGCCCCGGCGTCGCGCTGCGCAGACAATGGCAGCGTGGCCTACTGAGGAGACCGCTGTGAATCGCTCGTCGCCCGTTTCCTGCCGCATCGCCGCGCTGGCCGCGTTGCTCGCCTTGTCGTCTGCCGCCGCGCAGGCGCAGACCCTTCCGGCCAAGCAGCCGCGCCAGCTGCCGCCGCCGGTCTCGCAGACGAATTCGGTGCCGGCCGGCGTCGATATCGGCACGGGCGCGAACAGCGAGTCGGTGCCGCTCGGCACGCCGGTCATGACGGGCAGCCCCACCAACCGTGCGACCTTCAAGGCCGAGTCGGCAGCGGCGCGCGCCGCCGGAAGGCCGAAGGCGGCGGCGAGCGGCGCATCGGCCGCGAAGTCGGGGCCGGCGGTCTCGGCCAGCGACGTCGCCGCGTCTAGACCTGCACGCCCACCGAAGCCGTTGCCACCAGCTCGTTGAAGAGCGCGAGCGAGGCCTTGCCGGAGACCGAATAGGGGTCGAGCACGGCGGTGTCGGAGTACTTGAGCAGCAGCGACGGATTGAGCCGGTTCATGTTGACCTGCCCCATCGACCAGCCCGAAAAACTCCGCTCGCCGATCTCTTCGTAGCTGAGCAGCGCGACGTCGCGATGCCGCTCGTCCTGGGCGATCCGGTTGTAGAGCGCGCTCACCGGGCCGCGGCCGCCTTCGAGCACCTGCAGGAAGATGCGCGCGTTGGC
>JANXWR010000062.1 GCA_025351025.1 Burkholderiales bacterium
TTCGCCGATGAACAAGAAGTTCGTCGCCGCCTTCGAGGCGGCCAACAAGTTCCGCCCCAACTTCATGGCTGTGGCCGGCTACGACGGCATGCACCTGATCTACAACGCGCTCGCCACGACCAAGGGAGTCGGCGGCGGCGACGCCTTGCTGGCGGCGATGAAAGGCCAGCTCTTCGAGAGCCCGCGCGGCCAGATACTGATCGACGCGCAAACCCGCGACATCGTCCAGGACGTCTACATCCGCAAGGTCGAGCGCGTGAACGGCCAGCTCTACAACGTCGAGTTCGACGTGCAGAAGGCGGTGAAGGATCCGGCCAAGGTCAAGTAGGCAAGCAGGCGCCACGGGCCCGAAGGCGGGCCTCAGACCCGCGCGCCGCGCTGCGCCGATCGCGGCGATGACGGTGGCGCCCGACGACGTGCCGGCGAAGAGCCGGCGAAGAGCGCCTCCTCCCGCGCGAGGCGCCGCGCCATGACCTCGGCGGCGTCGGTGCTGACGGGCACGATCTCGTCGACGAGTCCGGGCTCCCAGAGCGGCGGTACGCGGCCGATGCCGATCCCTTCGATGCGGTGCGCGCCGGGCGCGCCGCCGCTCAGCTCCGGCAGACGAGCGCCAGCGAGGTGCCGGTGCTGCCGCCGGTGCACTCGAAGACGGTGTCGCCGGACTTCAAGCGGCCGTCTTCTTCGGCTCGGGAGATCGCGGCCAGCGCCATCCGGTCCTTCATGCTGCCGGTCCGGTTCTCGCCTTCGAGCTTGACGAAGACCTGGGCCGAGCCTTCCGGCACGACCTTGCGCAGCCGAACCAGAGAGGTGTTGCCGATGGCCTGCAGGATGTCCATGCGCCGTTCGCCGTGGCGCACACGCTGGCACGAGCGGCGTGATCATCTCGGCCACCGGCTTGCCGCCGGTGCCGATCCAGGCGTCCACCCGGGTCAGCCCGACGTCCTTCATCGCCGCGGCCAGGCTTCCGATCGGCGAGCCGTAGTCGACGCCGTCGACGACGATGCTCTTGTCGAGGTCGAAGGCATTCGCCGAGTTGTTGACGAAGAACGAGAGCTGGCCCTCGGGACTGTCGATGGTGAAGAGGTAGGCGCGGTTACCACCGCCGTTGGGATAGTCCTCGCCGACGCCGGCGCGATAGCCGCCGTTGGCATCGGGCACCGGCGGGCGATAAAGCTCGCGCGCAAAGTGCTGGATCGGATTGGTCGTATTGCCGCTGTGGTTGAAGCGGACGACGCGCATCGTGATGCCATTGCCCAGCGAGATCTTCTCGCCGCCGCTGACGCTGGCGCATTGCGCCGCAGCGACGCCCTGGGCCACCGCTTGCACGCAGGTGGAGGCGCCGCCGATCACCGAAGGGAGGCCGGGAACACAATCCGCGCAGTCA
Source organism: Burkholderiales bacterium (assembly GCA_025351025.1). Classification (GTDB taxonomy): domain Bacteria; phylum Pseudomonadota; class Gammaproteobacteria; order Burkholderiales; family Burkholderiaceae_C; genus Schlegelella_A. The sequence continues at coordinate 1,385 of JANXWR010000062.1, forward strand.
AGCGCGGGATGAACGCAGGAAAGACGTCGACATGGACGCCATCGCCACTCCTTTCGACGAAGAGTTCGGCCTCGTCGCCGACCAGGTCCGCCGCCACGCGGCGCGCGACCCGGCGCACCCGGCGCTCGTCGACGCCACGCGGACCCTCAGCTACGGCGAGCTCGACGCCTTGATGGGCCGCATCGCCGCCAGCCTGCAGCGGGACGGCGTGCAGCCGCGCGAGTCCATCGCCATCTGCGCCGCGGCGTCGGTGTACTACGCGGCGGTCTTTCTCGGCGCCCTGCGCGCCGGCGTCGTCGTCGCACCGCTGGCGCCGGGCGAAACCGCGAAGAGCCTGGCCGGCATGCTGGCCGATTCGGGCGCGAAATTGCTCTTCGTCGACGCATCGACGGCGGCGAGCCTCGCTGATGCCGGCGACACCGCGCCGCGCATTGCCCTCGACGGCTGCGCGGCGGGGCTCGCGTTCGCGTCCTGGCTCGCGCCCGAAGGCACGCCGCCGGCGCCGGTCTCGCCCGGGCCCGACTGGGCCTTCAACATCATCTATTCGTCGGGTACGACCGGCACGCCCAAGGGCATCGTGCAGCCGCACGCGATGCGCTGGGCGCAGGTGCGGCGCGGCGGCGGCGCCTACGGCTACGGCCCGGACGGCACGACCCTGCTCGCGACGCCGCTCTACTCGAACACGACGCTGGTCGTCTTCCTGCCGACCTTGGCCTGGGGCGGCACTGTCGTGCTGCTGCCGAAGTTCAACGCCCTCGAGTACCTGCGCCAGGCCGAGCGGCATCGCGTCACCCACACCATGCTCGTGCCGGTGCAGTACCAGCGGCTCATGGCGGTGCCCGAGTTCGGCCGCTTCGACCTCTCGTCGTTCCGAATGAAGTTCTGCACCAGCGCGCCGTTCGCCGCTGCGCTCAAAGCCGACGTGCTGGCGCGCTGGCCGGGCGGCCTGACCGAGTACTACGGCATGACCGAGGGCGGCGGCAGTTGCGCGCTGCTGGCGCACGAGCATCCGGACAAGCTCCACACCGTCGGCCAGCCGATGGAAGGCCACGACATCCGCCTCATCGACGACGAAGGTCGCGAAGTGGCGCGCGGAGAAACGGGCGAGATCGTCGGCCGCTCCGGCTCGATGATGCTCGGCTATCACGGCCAGCCGGCGAAGACGCGCGACGCCGAATGGACCAACCCGGCGGGGCTGCGCTACATCCGCACCGGCGACGTCGGCCGCTTCGACGAAGACGGCTTCCTGACGCTGATGGACCGCAAGAAGGACATGGTCATCAGCGGCGGCTTCAACATCTATCCGAGCGACCTCGAGAGCGTGCTGCGCGAGCATGCCGGCGTCGCCGACGTGGCGGTGGTCGGCGTGCCGTCAGAGCAGTGGGGCGAGACGCCGATCGCCTTCGTCGTGCCTGCACGCAGCGGTACGCCGGCCGAAGCGGAATTGCTCGCCTGGTTCAACCAGCGCGTCGGCAAGACGCAGCGCCTGGCCGCCGTGCACTACCTCGACGAATTACCACGCAGCGCGATCGGCAAGATCCTGAAGCGCGAGCTGCGTGACCGCCACGCGGCGGCCGCGGCAAAGCTCAGCGGCGCTGGCTGAGGCTGCCCATGACGGCGCTGAGGGCGACGGCGCCGAGCGTCTTCACCAGCGTCGGGTGCTGGGCGTAGAACTCGCCGACGCGATCGACGATCGTCGGGTCCTGCTTTTCGGCGTGAGCGGCGATCGCGTTGACGTCGCCGGGCGAGAGCTGCGAGGCCTGCTCGGGCGTGATCGTGTTCGGCGTGGCGCCGGTGCCGATCAGCTTGCCGAGCACGCCGCCGGCCACCGACGAGAGGCCGCCCCCGCCGAGCGACTGCACGATCTGGTTGAGCAGCCCGGCCTGCTGCTGCGGGTTGGAGTTGTTGAAGAGGCTGCCCACCATCTGGCCGAACGGCGGCGTGGCGTCGGAGCGGAACGCCGAGGCGATGCTCGAGCCCAGATCCTGCTGCGAGACCTGCGGCGCGACCTCGTCGAAGTGCTGGTGCACGTTGCCCTGCGGTTGCGCCAGCGCGTTGCCGGCGTACTGCTGGAGGATGTCGAGAAGACCCATGTCGCGTTCCTTTCAGGTTGCGGCGATATTAAGGTGCAGTAGTCTCGGCCTTTCGAGCAAAGCCGCGTCGTCGTATGCTCAGGCCTTCCATGCTCATCCAGATCGCGGTCTTCGTGCTTGCCGTCGCGGTCATGGCCGGCGGCTCCTACCTCTACATGCGCAAGCAATCGAGCGCAGGCGTCGAGGAAACGCCGACAGCGAGCCCGACTTTCCGACCATCGTCGCGGCGACCCAAGCCGCCAACCCGGGCTTGAGCTTCGAGCCCGGCAGATCGCGCAGCCCCGAGTTCTTCTGGGTCAAGGAGCGCGCTTCCGGCCGGCAGGCTCAGGTGCCGAGCGGCGAGCTGGCCGGCGCGAAGATCCGCTTCGTCGACTGCGATCTCGGCAGCGTCGCGCCGGGCTTGATCTACCCGAACCGCAGCGAGACCACCTGCCTCGAGCTGCGCAACGACAAGCACGCGGTGTCGGCGTACGCCTTCACCTCGAACGATGACCTCGAGCACCTGCTCGCTTTCTACGAGCTGAACGTGACACCCGAATTCCGGCTCGGCCTCTACGAGGGCCGCAAGGAGACGCTCGTGACGCGGACCCGCCGCAAGGAGCTCACGCACGAGTTCATCGTCTCGTACATGTTCTGGTTGGGCGGCGGCTTCGTCGGCTACAGCGAAGCGAAGGTCGCGCGGCCTACCCCTTAATATCGGGGTTCCACCACCAGCGAGAACCGCGATGAAGTGTCTTGCCTGCGCCACCGTCCTGGCCCCCGTCTTCGCGCTTTGCGTGGGCTGCGCCGCGCAGCCCGAGCAGAAGGTCACCGACGCCACTCAGCAGTCCTGCGCGTTGGTCTACCGGATAGGCTCGAACCTGCCGATACGCGACTGCTCGGGGCCGCAGACCGACGCCGAGCGCCAGCGCACCATCGATGCGGTGCGAGACGTCCAGAGGACCGGGTCCCGGCCTGCCGGCGGCGGCTGAGTTCTTGCGGGAGAGGGCTGACGCTCCATCCGCCTCCGTGGAGCCTGGGTATTGAGCGAAGTCGACGCCAACCTGCTGAGCGCGCTGCGCATCGACGGCCAGCAGCGTGAAGACGATGGCGGCGGCGGCCCGCCGCGCTGGCTCTGGCCGGTGCTCGTGGGCGTGCTGCTGGTCGTGCTGCTCGCCGGCGCGGCCTGGTGGTTCTTCGGCGCGCGGCCGATCGCGGTGCAGGTGGCCACGGCCACCGCGCCCGGTGCCGTCGGCACCGCCGGCGCGGTGCTGCAGGCCACCGGCTACGTGACGGCGCGCCGCCAGGCGACGGTCTCGACGCAGATCACCGGCACGCTCACGCACGTGCTTATCGAAGAAGGCGACAAGGTCCAGAAGGGCCAGATCATCGCTCGCCTGGAAGACAGCGGCCTGCGCGCCACCCTCGACGTGGCCAACGCCAACGTCATGACGGCGCAGGCGCAGATCGCCACCGCGCAGGCGCAGCTCGCGCAGGCGCAGGCCGACTCGCGGCGGCAGGAGTCGCTGGTCTCGAGCGGCATGGCGACCAAGCAGTTCGCCGAGCAGTCGCGCACGGCCGTCGCCACCGCCGCGGCGCAGCTCGACGCGCGCAAGCGCGAGTCCGACTCGGCGCGCGCGCAAGTCGCCGCCGCCAAGGTCAACTTCGACTACGCCATCGTGCGCGCGCCGTTCTCGGGCGTCGTCACGGTGAAGGCGGCGCAGGTCGGCGAGATCGTCTCGCCGCTCTCGGCCGGCGGCGGCTTCACGCGCACCGGCGTCGGCACCATCGTCGACATGGATTCGCTCGAGGTCGACGTCGACGTCAACGAGGCCTACATCGGCACGGTCAAGCCCGACATGCCGGCCGAGGCCGTGCTCGGCGCCTATCCGGACTGGAAGATTCCGGCGCACGTCATCGCCATCGTGCCGGCCGCCGATCGCGGCAAGGCGACGGTGAAGGTGCGCGTCGCGCTCGAGCAGAAAGACGGCCGCATCGTGCCCGACATGGGCGTGCGCGTTTCGTTCTTCGGGCCCAAGCCAGTGCCCGCCGCGGCGCCGGCCAAGGGCGTGCTCGTGCCGGCCACGGCGGTCGTGCAGCGCGACGGCAAGAGCGCGGTCTTCGTCGTCGACGGGGGCAGGGCGGCGCAACGCGCGGTGGCGCCGGCGGCGCTGGACTTCGGCGCCATGAAGCTCGTGCCCGAAGGCGTGAAAGCGGGCGACCGCGTGATACTGTCGCCCGCGCCCGCGTTGCAAGACGGCGCGAGCGTGACCATCGAAGAGCCGCACTGAACCACGGATCGCGGCCGACAAGACCACAGTCAAAAGCTGAAGAGGGCCTGAGATGACCAAGCTGATCGAGATCCGCGATCTCTCGAAGGTGTACGAGCGCGGCAAGCAGAAGGTGGAAGTGCTCCACCACATCGACCTCGACGTCGAGCAGGGCGATTTTCTCGCCTTGATGGGCCCTTCGGGCTCCGGCAAGACGACCTTGCTCAACCTCATCGGCGGGCTCGACCTGCCCACCGCCGGCAGCATCAGCGTCGGCGGCCAGCGCATCGACCAGCTCGGCGCCGGGGCGCTCGCCAAGTGGCGCGCCGCCCGGGTCGGCTTCGTGTTCCAGTTCTACAACCTTATGCCGATGCTTTCGGCACAGCGCAACGTCGAGCTGCCGCTATTGCTGACCAAGCTCTCGGGCAGCGAGCGCAAGAAGCGCGCCGCGATCGCCCTGCAGCTGGTCGGCCTGGCCGACCGCGCCGCACACAAGCCGACCGAGCTTTCGGGTGGCCAGCAGCAGCGCGTCTCGATCGCGCGGGCGATCGTCTCGGATCCGACGCTGCTGGTGTGCGACGAGCCGACCGGCGACCTCGACCGCACCTCGGCCGAAGAGGTGCTCGGCCTCCTGCGCGCGCTCAACCGCGACCATGGCAAGACGGTGCTGATGGTTACCCACGACCCCAAGGCCGCCGAGTACGCCAACCACACTTTGCACCTCGACAAGGGCACGCTGGTCGAAGCCGCGACGGCAACCACGTGAATGACAACCCCAAGCCCGCTTTGCTCGCGGCCCCCGAGGGGCGCTCAGCCCGCTCCGGGCGGTCGCGCGCTGGGCTGAGGAGAGCGCGATGAAATACCTCCACCTCGTCTGGGCCTCGCTCTTCAGGCGCAAGACCCGCACCATCCTCACGCTGGTCTCGATCATCGCGGCCTTCCTGCTGTTCGGCCTGCTCGACGCGGTGCGCACCTCGTTCAACCAGGCCGGGCAAAGCGCGAACGGCGCGCAACGCCTGCAGACCGGCGCCAAGCTCTCGTTTATTCAGCCGCTGCCGCAGTCGCTCGAGGCGCAGATCGCCGGCGTGCCCGGCGTCGCCAAGGTGACCTACGCCAACTGGTTCGGCGGCGCTTATCAAGACCCGCACAACCAGGTGTTCAGCTTCGCCGTGCCGCCCAACTACCTGGACCTCTTTCCCGAGGTCGAGGTGAGCGACGCCGAGAAGAAGAAGTTCGTCGACACCCGCACCGGCGTGCTGGTGGGCGAGCAGCTGGCGACGCGCTTCAAGTGGAAGGTGGGCGACCGCATCCCGATGCAGTCGACGATCTTTCCCGACAAGGAAGGCAGCAAGAACTGGCAGTTCGACATCGTCGGCATCGTCCACGCCAAGGACAAGAAGACCGGCGGCTTCTTCGACCAGACGCTGCTCCTGAACTGGAAGTACTTCGACGAGACCACGCCCTACAACCGCGGCCAGGTCGGTTGGTACGTGACGCGCGTGGCCGACGTGAACCAGGCCGACAAGGTGGCCAAGGCGATCGACGCGCTCTCGGTCAACAGCGACCACGAGACGCGCACGCAGACCGAGCAGGCGGCCACCGCCTCGTGGATGAAGCAGCTCGCCGACATGGGCCTGATCGTCGGCTCGATCATGGGCGCGGTGTTCTTCACGCTGCTCCTGCTCTCGGGCAACACCATGATGCAGGCGGTGCGCGAACGCACCAGCGAGCTGGCGGTGTTGAAGACGATCGGCTTTTCGAACGGCAGCGTGCTGGCGATGGTGCTGGCCGAGTCGGTGCTGCTGCTCGTCTTGGGCGGCGTGGTTGGCCTGGGCATCGCGAGCCTGCTCATCCCGGTGGTGAGCGCCAACAGCGGCGGCATGCTGACCCTGCCGACGGTGGGCGCCGACAGCTGGGTGCTCGGCCTGGTGTTGATGGCGTTGATCGGCCTGCTCGTCGGCTCGCTGCCGGCGTGGAGCGCGATGCGCCTCAACATCGTCGACGCCCTGGCCGGCCGCTGAGCAGGAGACACGGATGCGTTTCCTGATGAACTTCCTGCTCTTCGTGCTGCTCGTCGTGGTGCTCGCGGTCTGGGTGATGCTGCCCTGGCCGGGCGCGATCGTGCTCGCCGTATTGGTCGCCGCCTGGCTCGCGCTGACGCGGCGCGGCCGGCAGGCGGCCTCGGTGGCCAACGTCGGCATCAGGACCTTGAGGCAGCGGCTCGGCTCTTCGGCGGTGATCGTCGTCGGCATCGCCGGCGTGGTCGGTGTGCTGGTGGCCTTGCTGGCGATGGCCGAGGGCTACAGCCAGACGCTGCGCGCGACCGGCAGCGCCGACACCGCGGTCGTCATGCGCGGCGCCTCGGCCTCGGAGGTGATGTCGGTGATGGATCACGACAGCGTCGTGCAGATCGAGCAGACCGCCGGCATCGCCCGCGATGCGGCGGGCAAGCCGATCGCCTCCGACGAGATCGTGGTGGCCGCCAACCTGCCGATCAAGGGGGGAGTGGGCGACGAAGAAAGCAGCGTGCAGTTGCGCGGCGTGGGCGAACAGGCGTGGGCGGTGCGGCCGCAGGTGAAGATCGTCGAGGGCCGCACCTTCAAGCCGGGGCTGCGCGAGCTGATCGTCGGCCGCGGCGCGGCGCGCCAGTTCGCCGACATGACGCCGGGCCAGGAGATCAAGCTCGGCACCAATCAGTGGACCGTGGTCGGCATCTTCGGCTCGGGCGACGCGCTCGAGTCGGAGGTGTGGGGCGACGCCGCCGTCGTGGCCGACACCTACCGCCGTGGCAGCAGCCGCGCCTCGGTGACGGTGCGCCTGGCCGACCCGAAATCGATCGACGCGTTCAAGACCGCGCTCGAGGCCAACCCGCAGCTCAAGATCGACGCGAGCACCACGCTCGACTACTTCAACAAGCAGTCCGAGGGCATGACCAAGATCATCCGCGCCATGGGCATCGCGGTGGGCGCGATCATGGCCATCGGCGCGATGTTCGGCGCGCTGAACACGATGTTCGCCGCCGTCGCCGCGCGCGCTCGCGAGATCGCGACCCTGCGTGCGATCGGCTTCGGCGGCCTGCCGGTGGTGGTGGCGGTGATGCTCGAGACGATGCTGCTGGCGCTGATCGGCGGCCTGATCGGCGGCCTGCTCGCCTACCTGATCTTCAACGGCCAGGGCGCCTCGACGCTCGCCGCCGGTACGGTCGGCAAGCTCAGCTTCGAGCTGAAAGTGACGCCCGAGCTGCTGTGGACGGGGCTCAAGTGGGCGCTGGCGATCGGCTTCATCGGCGGCTTGTTCCCGGCGGTGAGGGCGGCGAGGTTGCCGGTGACGACTGCGTTGCGGGAGCTTTGAGGCGGGGCCGGCTGAAGATCGGCAGCTGACGATGTCAAGCGTCCGCCTTCATCGCAACTGCATAGACAACATTCGCCTCGACCGAACGGATACCCGCGTCTCGTATGAACGCGAGGTTGGCGGCGCGGACATGATCACGACCCTGGTCATCCAGTCTTACCAGAGTGCCTCTGTAGCCCGATCCGAGGACTGCTGACCACCAGGCCTCAGGCGATGGAGTCGAGTGCTGGCCCGCCTCGGCCCTTGCCTCCGAGTGCTCTATCCCTGCATCCGCGAGAAGTCTCTGCACGGATTTCGGGTCGGATATGCGATCCCACGGATTGAAGCCCTTGTGCAGATCGGGCGCCACATCACGCACGGCGTTCCAAAAAGCTGTGTTGCCGGGTTCGAAGAAGCGCGGTCCCCACGTGGTGATGGCAAGCTTGCCGCCGGGCCTGACCACCTTCCACAGTTCTCGAACTGCAGCCGTCATGTCGGGCACGAAGAAAATCCCGAACACGCAGACCACTGCATCGAACCTTGACTCCGGAAGACCCAGGTCGAGCATGTCGCCGACGCGGAACTCGACGTTCCTCAACCCGTGAACCTTCGCTTTCGTGCGTGCGATCTCGAGCAACTTTTGGGCGAGGTCGATTCCCAGGACTGATCCTTCCGGCCCCACCGCTTGCGCTGCCGGGATCGCTGAAGCGCCGCTTCCACAGCAGACATCCAGGACTTCAGCGCCACGCTTCAGATCCAGTCGTTCGATCGTCCTCCTTCCGAAGCGATCCCAAAACGAGTTGGCGGCATCGTCGTAAGAGTCGGCAGCCGCGTTGTACGTGGCGATTGCCCTTTCGCGAGCCTCGTCGAGTTGGTTCATGGCGCCGCCCTCCAGGCACGGTACTCGAGTCTGCGGGGCTTACCCCCAGGGCGTCAACGGCGGGGACCGATCATCGCCAGCGGTTCGCCGGCTCCTTGACGTAGTGGCGATAGACATAGCCCCACGGGATCACGATCGGCATCAGGATCACGCCGGCGACGATGGCCTTGAAGTCTTCGGCGAAGATCGGTGGCAGGTGTCCCGAGGACCATTGCGGCAGGCCGAAGGCGATCAGCCAGATCGTCTTCCACGCGAGCTCGAACACGAGCAGCGGAAGCATCTGCAGCGGATAGCGCAGGCCGACGAAGGCGAACTGCCACACGGCGCCGAGCAGGCTCGGGATCACGCCGCGCGCCATCGGCTCGTGACTGAAGAGGAGTGGCACGATCGTCGCGCCCAACCCGACCACCAGCAAAAGGTAGGTCGCGCGCAGAACATAGAGTCGCGCGAGCGATACGTCGCCTGCGGTATCGGCGGCCGAATGAGAAATAGATGCTGCATTCGAACTCATGTCGATTCTTCCGAATTAGAGAGTTGCCCGCACGTGCGCCCGCGCCTTTCGGGCGCGAGACTCCGGCTGAAATTGAAGGAGGTCACCGGGCTGGCACTGCAAGACCTCGCAGATCGCGTGGAGGTCGCCGATTTTTCTGCGGTCATGATTTCGGTGATTCTCCGCGTATGAAGTTCATCGACCTGCTGCACGCCGTGTCGGTCTTCGGCTGGGCGAACCGGCTGATGCAGAACCTCGGGGGAGCCGGCGCCGGTGGCCTGACGGCAAACGGCCAGAATGCGGCATGGCAGAAAGCCCCGGCCGAACGAGAGACCCTATGACGAACGCCAGACATCTCGATGACGTGTTGAGCAGCCTTCGCTCGGAGATTCAGGCGCTCGACATCGGCGATGAGGAAGCGAGGCGAAGGCTAGACAGCCTCATCCTCGACATCGGCGCGAGCATCGAGAGACCGAACGGCGCCGTCTCCGCCGAGACGCTCGCCGAGCGGCTCAAGTCCTCGATACTGAGCTTCGAGGGATCCCATCCTCGACTCGCCGTCCTCATGAACGACCTGCTGGAGAAATTGAGCGCGATGGGAGTCTGAGCCCGTGGCCCCGAGCTATCCACAACATCCCCGACCGACGGGAAGACGGAGACAAACGATGAACTTCAACCAGACGAAGCGCCGCGCCTCGCGCATCCTTCTCGGCCTCGCCGCGCTCGCCTCCTTCGCCGCGCATGCCGACGTGCTCGACGACGTCAAGGCCAACGGCGTCGTCAAGTGCGGCGTCACGCTCGCGGCGCCCGGCTTTTCGGCGGAGAACAACGCCGGCAAGCGCGAGGGTTTCGACGTCGATCTGTGCAAGGCCATCGCCGCCGCATCGCTCGGCGACGAGACCAAGATCCAGCTCGTGCCGATGGACCTGAAGACGGCGTTCGCCGGTCTGCCCACCGGCGCCGTCGACGTGCTGACGCACCGCTTCACCTGGACGCAGAGCCGCGACGTCGGTGGCCTGAAGTGGGCGAAGGTGATGTTCTTCGACGGCCAGGGCTTCATCGTCACCAAGAAGTCGAAAGCCGAGAAGGTCGCCGACCTCAACAACGCGACCATCTGCACCGCCCAGGGCAGCACCTCGGAGCTGATCGTCGCCGACTACTTTCGCGCCCACAAGCTCAAGTACAAGATCGTCACCTTCGCCTCGCAGGAGCAGGCCTGGGACGCGTTCGTGGCGCGGCGCTGCGACGCTGCGATCAACGACCGCTCGGGCCTCGCCGCGCGCCTGGCCAAGCTGCCGAACGCGGCCGACTTCAAGGTCCTCGCCGAGACGGTGTCGAACGAGCCGATCGGCCCGATCGTGGCGCAAGGCCAGCCGCGCTGGGAGGCGGTGGTGCGCTTCACGCTCAATGCGCTGGTCGCCGCCGAGGAGCTCGGCGTCTCGCAGGCCAGCGTCGATGCCGACCGCAGCTCGCAAAGCCCCGACGTGCAGCGCCTGCTCGGCGTCACCGGCGACTTCGGCACCAAGCTCGGCCTCGCCAACGACTGGGCCTACAAGGCGATCAAGGCGGTCGGCAACTACGGCGACATCTGGGACCGCAGCATCGGCCCGAAGACGCCCCTGCGACTCGACCGCGGCCGCAACGCCCTCGTCGCCAACGGCGGCCTGATGATGTCGATCCCGGTGCGTTGAAGCCCGCGGTCCTGAAGGAGCGGCTGCCGAGCCTCGTCGGCCAGGCCGCGCTGCTCGCGGTCGTCGCCTGGCTGGGCTGGAGCGCAGCGAGCAACTTCATCGGCAATGTCCGCGCCCTCGGCGTCTCGGCCGGCTTCGGCTTTCTGCGCGGCGAAGCCGGCTTCGAGATCGCGCAGTCGCTGATCCCGTTCGGCCCGGCGTCGAGCTATGGCGATGCGGTGATCGTGGCGACGCTGAACACGCTGCTCGTCGTCGTGCTGGCGAGCCTGCTCGGCACCGTCATCGGCATCTGCGTCGCCTTCGGCAGGTTGACCCGGCAGCCGCTGATCCGCGGGCTGGCGTCGGCCTATGTCGAGATCTTTCGCAACATCCCGCTGCTGCTGCAGATCTTCTTCTGGTACTTCTCGGCGATGGCGCTGCTGCCGGGCGTCGGCGACAGCCTCGCGTTCGGCGGCGTGCTGCTCAACAACCGCGGCCTCTTCCTGCCGGCGCTGCAATCGACGGCGCAAGGCTGGGCCTGGGTCGTGCCGCATGCCGAAGGCTTCAATGTCGCCGGCGGTATCGCTCTCTTGCCCGAGCTGATGGCGTTGACGCTGGGCCTGGCGATCTACAACGGCGCCTTTCTCGCCGAGATCTTTCGCGCCGGCATTCTCTCGGTGCCGCGCGGCCAGACCGAGGCCGCGGCGACGCTCGGCCTCGGCGGCGTGCGCGCGGCCTGGCTGGTGACGCTGCCGCAGGCGCTGCGCCTGGCGCTGCCGCCGGCGGCCGGGCAATACCAGTCGCTGGCCAAGGCCTCGGCGCTGGCCGCGGCGATCGGCTATCCGGACATCATGCAGATCGTCGGCGGCACGGTGCTGAGCCAGACCAGCCAGGCGCTCGAGGCGATGCTGCTCGTGGTCCTGCTCTATGCGGCGATCAACCTGGCGATCGCCTTCGCGGCTCATTTCGCCAACCGGCGTCTGCTGCGCCGCGAGGGCGGTTGATGTGAGCCACGTCGTGCAAGCGTCGGCGATCGAAGCACGCCTGCCGCCGGTGGTGCGGGTCGCTGCGTCGACGCGCTGGCGCAAGGCCTGGTGGCCGACGCCGACGCTCGGCGCCTTGTCGCTCTTGCTCGCCATTGCGCTCGTCGTTTTCGGGTGGCGTTTCTTCAGTTGGGCGGTATTGCACGCACACTGGCGCGGCTCGTCGAGCGCAGACTGCGCCGGCGACGGCGGCGCCTGCTGGGCCTTCATCGTCGCCCGCTGGAAGCCCTGGCTGGTCGGCGACTATCCATCCGACCAGCTCTGGCGCGCCTGGGCCTGCTTCATCGTTTTCGCCCTGTTCTGGACCTGGGTCGTGCGGCGCGTGCACACCGCCAGCCTGCGCAGCGTGCTGATCGGCTTTCTGATCCTGCCGGTGGCATTCTTCGCCTTGCTTGCGGGCGGCGGTCCGCTGCCGGTCGTGCCGGCTTCGCGCTGGGGCGGCCTGATGCTGACCCTGGTCGTGACGCTTGCGACCTTTGCCAGCGCCTTGCCGATCGGCCTGGGCCTGGCCCTCGGCCGTCGCTCGCGGCTGCCGGTGGTGCGCGGCCTCTCCGCCGCCTTCGTCGAAGGCATGCGCTCGGTGCCCCTGCTCGCGGTGCTCTTCATCGCCGCGACGCTATTGCCGCTCGTTCTGCCGAGCGGCTGGAACGTCGGCCTGTTCGGGCGCGCCGTCATCGCCTTCGCGCTCTTCAACGCGGCGCTCGCCGCCGAGGTGTTTCGCGGCGGCCTGCAGACCGTCGGCCGCGGTCAGCTCGAAGCGGCGACGACGGTCGGCCTCAGCGACTTCGCGGCGCTGCGCCTGGTTGTGCTGCCGCAGGCGGTGACGGCGGTCGTGCCGGCGTTCGTCAACATCATGATCGCGGTGATCAAGGAGACGACGCTGCTCTCGGTGATCGGCGTCAACGATCTGCTCGGCGCCGTCGAGACCGGCGCCAAGTCGCCAGACTGGGTCGGCGAGGCCAATATCCTGACCTCGGGCCACGTCTTCCTCGCTGTCGCCTATCTGTCGATCTCGCTCAGCCTGTCGCGCTACAGCCGCCGGCTCGAGAGGCAACGATGAACGAGCGCCTCGAGCCATTGAGCGCAGAGCCTCTCGCCGTCGCAGCCAGCACCGCGCCGGTCGTGCGCATGAGCGGCATCAACAAGTGGTACGGCAGCTATCACGCGCTGCGCGACATCGAGCTGCAGGTGTCTGCCGGCGAGCGCGTGCTGATCTGCGGCCCCTCGGGCTCGGGCAAGTCGACGCTGGTGCGCGTCGTCAACCTGCTCGAACCGTTCGAGCAAGGGCGGCTCGAGGTCTGCGGCGTCGTGGTCGGCGCCGACGCGATCACGCGCGCCGCGCGGCTCGGCGTCAACCGGCGCGTCGGCATGGTGTTCCAGCAGTTCAACCTCTTTCCGCACATGACGGTGCTGCAGAACCTCACCGTCGGCCCGGTCTACGGGCTCGGCGTCGCCCGAGCCGAAGCGCACGCGCGGGCGCTGCACTACCTCGAGCGCGTCGGCCTCGTCGACCAGATGCACAAGCACCCGGCGCAACTCTCCGGCGGCCAGCAACAGCGGGTGGCGATCGCGCGCACCCTCTGCACCCGGCCGCAGGTCGTGCTCTTCGACGAGCCGACCGCGTCGCTCGACCCCGAGATGGTGGCCGAGGTGCTGCAGACCATGGAAACGCTGGTCGCCGAGGGCATGACGATGCTCATCGTCACCCACGAGATGGGCTTCGCGCGCCGCGTCGCCGATCGCGCCATCTTCATGGACCAGGGCCAGATCGTCGAGACGGCGGCGCCCGACGATTTCTTCGAGCGGCCGCAGAGCCCGCGGTTGCAGGCCTTCCTGGCGCGCGTGCTGCCGCATTGAGGCCACGCGCGGTGGGACTTGTCCTACGAAGCCAGCATGGGTTGACTGCTGGCAGGCGACCGCGAGGCAGGCATACCGTCGCAGTTGAACTGCCTCCCGGGCCCCCAGAGTCGCCAGCCGCGATCCAATCGCGCAAGATGCCGACCGGCGGCTCGTGCCGCAGCTCGAGGGACGACACATGCAACTCGGAATGATCGGCCTCGGCCGCATGGGCGCGAACATGGTGCGGCGCCTGCAACAGCGCGGCCACGAGTGCGTCGCCTTCGACATGAACCCTGCCGCCGTCGCGGCGGCCGAGAAAGACGGCGCCACCGGCGCCTCGTCGCTGGCCGACCTGATCGCCAAGATGAAGGCGCCGCGCGCGATCTGGATGATGGTGCCGGCGGGGATCGTCGACCAGGAGCTCGAGAACCTGCTGCCCTGCCTCGACAAGGGCGACATCGTCATCGACGGCGGCAACTCCTACTACCGCGACGACATCCGCCGCGCGAGCAAGCTCGGCGAAGCCAGCCTGCACTACGTCGACGTCGGCACCAGCGGCGGCGTCGCCGGCCAGGACCGCGGCTACTGTTTGATGATCGGCGGCGAGCCCGACATCGTCGCCTGGCTGACGCCGATCTTCGCGGCGCTCGCGCCCGGCGTCGAGGCGGCGCCACGCACCGCCGGGCGGAGCGGCACTCCGGCCAGCGCCGAACAGGGTTTTCTGCACTGCGGCCCGCACGGTGCCGGCCACTTCGTCAAGATGGTCCACAACGGCATCGAGTACGGGTTGATGGCAGCGTATTCCGAGGGGCTCAACATCCTGAAGAACGCCAACGTCGGCAAGCGCGAGCATGCCGTCGATGCCGAGACCAGCCCCTTGCGCGAGCCCGAGTTCTACCAATTCGAGATGAACCTGCCCGAGATCACCGAGGTCTGGCGCCGCGGCAGCGTCATCGGCTCGTGGTTGCTCGATCTCACCGCGCGCGCCCTCCTCAAGGATCCGCAGCTCGCGGCCTACGGCGGTCGCGTCTCCGATTCCGGCGAAGGTCGCTGGACGATCGAGGCGGCGATCGACGAGGGCGTGCCGGTGCCGGTGCTGAGCGCTGCTCTCTACGATCGCTTCGCGTCGCGCGGCGCGGCCGGGTTTGCCAACCAGATGCTCTCGGCCATGCGCAAGGAATTCGGCGGTCACGTCGAAAAGCCTCCCGAGGCCGCGCCATGACGACGGCAACGCGACCTGCGCCGCTCACGCCTGGGGCAGGGCGAGGCGAAGGCGCGCCGCGCTCCGACGCATTGGTCGTCTTCGGCTTTTCGGGCGACCTGGCGAGCAAGAAGATCTTTCCCGCGCTCTACGCGATGGTGAAGAGGGGCACGCTCGCCGTGCCGGTGATCGGCGTCGCGTCCTCGATTCTCGGCAACGACGACGTGAACCAGCGCGTTCGCGCCAGCCTCGAGCTGGCCGGGCCGATCGACGACGCCGCGGCATTCGACAAGCTGCTCTCGCTGATCCGCTACGTCAGCGGCGACTACCGCAAGGCCGAGACGTTTGCGGCGCTGAAGGCGGCGCTGGGTACGGCGCAGCGACCGGCCCACTATCTGGCGATACCGCCCGCGCTGTTCGAGACGGTGATCGAAGGCCTGGGTGCGGCCGGCCTGGCGAAGGACGCGCGCGTCATCGTCGAAAAGCCCTTTGGCCGCGACCTCGCCTCGGCGGTCGAGCTCAACGCGGCGGCCCATGCTGTCTTCCCCGAGGCGTCGATCTTTCGCATCGACCACTACCTCGGCAAGGAGGCGATCATGAACCTCCTCTATTTCCGCTTCGCCAACTCGTTTCTCGAGCCGATCTGGGACCGCCAACACGTGGCCAGCGTGCAGGTGACGCTGGCCGAGGACTTCGGCATCGGCGGGCGCGGCGGCTTCTACGAGAGTGCAGGCGCGCTTCGCGACGTGATCCAGAACCATCTGTTCCAGATCGTCGCGCTGCTGGCGATGGAGCCGCCCAAATACCAGGGCTATGCCGCGGTGCAGAGCGAGAAGGCCGGCGTCTTTCACGCGATGCGCCCGCTGGCGGCCGACGACGTCGTGCGCGGGCAATACGACGGCTATCGCCAGGAGAAGGATGTCGCGGCCGACTCCGACGTCGAGACCTTTTGCGCGCTGCGCCTGTGGATCGACTCGTGGCGCTGGTCGGGCGTGCCTTGGTACCTGCGGTCGGGCAAGCTGTTGCCGACGAACGCCGCCGAAGTGCTGGTGCAGCTGCGGCCGCCGCCGCAGAAGCTCTTCGACGACGCGATCCCGAACGACGGCCGCGCCAACTACGTGCGCTTCAAGCTGCAACCGGTCTCGGCCGTGGCGCTCGCCGCGCGCGTCAAGCGGCCGGGCAAGGGTTTCGTCGGCGATCAGCGCGAGCTCTATCTGTGCGAAGAACTGCAAGGCGGCGAGACGCCGTACGAACGGCTGCTCGGCGATGCCATGGCCGGCGACGGCGCGCTCTTCACGAGCCAGGATGCGGTCGAGGCGGCGTGGGCGGTCGTCGACCCGGTGCTCGCCGACCACGCAGCGGCCTTGCCCTATGCGCCCGGCAGCTGGGGGCCGGCGGCCGCCGACGCGCTGATCGCGGCGGACGGCGGCTGGCACGAGCTCGCGCCCGAGGCGCCGCCGGCGCGCTGCGACTGACCGCGCCACCCGGTGAACCGCATCATGGCCAACGATCCGGCGCCGCCAGACCACGACGTCGTCTTCCTGCTCGACGTCGACAACACGCTGCTCGACAACGACCGGATCATCGCCGACCTGCGCGCCCACCTCGAGCGCGAGTTCGGCGCGGCGAGCGCGGCCCGCTACTGGGTCGAGTTCGAAGCCTTGCGCAGCGAGCTCGGCTATGCCGACTACCTGGGCGCGCTGCAACGCTATCGCGCCGACCTCGAGGCGGCCGGACCGGCCGCGCAGAAGCTGCTCTCGATCTCCAGCTTTCTCATCGACTATCCGTTCGCCGACCGGCTCTTTCCGCAGGCGCTCGAAGTCGTGGCCAGGCTCGGCGAGATCGGGCCGACCGTGATTCTCTCCGACGGCGACGTCGTCTTCCAGCCGCGCAAGATCGAGCGCTCGGGGCTGGGCGCGGCGGTCGAGGATCGCGTCCTCATCTTCATCCACAAGGAGCAGATGCTCGACGTCGTGGCTCGACACTATCCGGCGCATCGGTACGTGATGGTCGACGACAAGGAGCGCATCCTCGCGGCGATGAAGGCGGTGTGGAGCCGCCGGCTGGTCACGATCTTCCCGCGGCAGGGCCACTACGCCCACGACCCCGCCAACGCCGGCCGCTACCCGGCCGCCGACTGCTCGGTCGAGCGCATCGGCGACCTGATGACGGTCGACGTCCGCGCCCTGCTGGCCGCCACTCTCCAGGAGACACCATGAATGCCAACACGAAGAAGCTGCACGACCTCGGGCAAAGCCTGTGGATCGACAACATCACCCGCGACATGCTCATCGACGGCACGCTGGCGCGCTACATCGCCGAGTATTCGATCACGGGGTTGACCTCGAACCCGACCATCTTCGAGAAGGCGATCGGCGGCGGCACGGCCTACGACGCGCAGATCGGCGAGCTGGCCCGCTCCGGCCGCTCCGGCGAAGACATGTTCTTCGCGCTCGCGATGCAGGACTTGGCGCGCGCCGCCGACCTGTTCCGCCCGGTTCACGAGGCCACCGGTGGCGTCGACGGCTGGGTCTCGCTCGAGGTCTCGCCGCTGCTCGTCGACGACACGCGCGGCACGATCGCCGTTGCGGCCCAGCTTCACGACCAGGCCGGCCGGCCCAACGTCTTCATCAAGATCCCGGGCACGCCGGCCGGCGTCGACGCGATCGAGGCCTCGATCTTTGCCGGCGTGCCGATCAACGTGACGTTGCTGTTCTCGCGCGAGCAGTACCTCGCCGTCGCCGAAGCCTATATGCGCGGCATCGAGCGCCGCATCGCCAAGGGACTGGACCCGAAGGTCGAATCGGTCGCTTCGATCTTCGTCAGCCGCTGGGATCCGGCCGTGAAGGACAAGGTCGGGCCCGACGCGCAGAACAAGCTCGGCATCGCCATCGCTCAGCGCGCCTACAAGTCCTACCGCGAGCTGCTCGGCTCGGCGCGGATGCAAAAGCTCGTCGCCGCCGGCGCGCACCCGCAGCGCCTGCTCTGGGCCAGCACCGGCACCAAGGACCCGGCCGCGCCCGATACCTTGTACGTCGAGGCGCTCGCTGCGCCCGACACCATCGACACCATCCCCGACAAGACGCTGCAGGCCTTCGCCGATCACGGCCGGGTCGGCGCGCCGATGTCGGTGGACGGCGGCGACTGCGAGGCGGTCATCGCCGACATCGAGCATCAGGGCGTCGACGTCGCCGAGGTCGCGGCGCGGTTGCAGAAGGAAGGCGGCGAGGCCTTTGCGAAGTCGTGGAGCGCGCTGCTTTCCGGCTTGCGCGACAAGACCGCGCAGCTCGCCGGAGCCCGCGCGGCATGAGCATGGCGCCCATCGATCGCCTCGCCTGGCGCGTCCTGGCCGCGCACCATGCCGAGATCGGCGAGCGCCAGCTGCGCGAGCTGTTCGCCGCCGATGCCGCGCGCGGCGAGCGACTCGTGCTCGAAGCCGCCGGCCTCTATCTCGACTACTCGAAGAACCGGGTCAGCGACGAGACGATGCGTTTGCTCGCCGCCCTGGCCGAGGAATGCGGCGTGCGAGAGCGCACCGCGGCGATGTTTCGCGGTGACGTCATCAACCGCACCGAGAAGCGCTCGGTGCTGCACGTCGCGCTACGCAAGCCCGCCGGCGAGACGCTGTTGGTCGAGGGTGTCGACGTCGTCGCCGAGGTGCACGCAGTGCTCGACCGGATGGTCGCCTTCGCCGAATCGGTGCGCGACGGGCGCTGGCTCGGCCACACCGGAAAGCGCATCCGCAGCATCGTCAACATCGGCATCGGCGGCTCCGACCTCGGGCCGGTCACGGCCTACGAAGCGCTGCGCTTCTACAGCGACCGTGCCTTGACCGTGCGCTTCGTCTCCAACGTCGACGGCACGGATATGGTCGAGGCGACCCGCGACCTCGACCCGGCGGAGACGCTCTTCATCGTCTGCTCCAAAACCTTCACCACACTCGAGACGCTGACCAACGCCCATGCCGCCCGCGACTGGATCGTCGCCGGCCTCGGCAGCGACAAGGCGGTGGCGCGCCACTTCGTCGCCGTCTCGACCAACGACGCGGCCGTCACCGCCTTCGGCATCGCCACCGAGAACATGTTCGGCTTCTGGGACTGGGTCGGCGGCCGCTATTCCATGGACTCGGCGATCGGCCTGTCGACGCTGGTCGCCGTCGGCGCAGATCACTTCCGCGCCATGCTGGCCGGCTTTCACGCGATGGACGAGCACTTTCGCAGCGCGCCGATCGCGTCGAACATGCCGGCGCTGCTCGGCCTGCTGTCGATCTGGAACAACGACTTCCTCGGCGCCAGCACGGTGGCCGTGCTGCCCTACGAGCAGTACCTGAAGCGCCTGCCCGCCTACCTGCAGCAGCTGACCATGGAAAGCAACGGCAAGCACGTGCAGGCCGACGGCACGCCGGTCGGCGTCGAAACCGCGCCGATCCTCTGGGGCGAGCCAGGCACCAACGGCCAGCATTCGTTCTATCAGCTCGTGCACCAGGGCACGCGCCTCGTGCCCTGCGACTTCATCGGCTTCGGCCAGCCGCTGAACGCGCTCGGCGAGCAGCACGACCTGCTGATGGCCAACCTGTTCGCGCAGAGCGAGGCGCTGGCCTTCGGCAAGACGGCCGCCGAGATCGTCGCCGAAGGCACCGCCGCCGAGCTGGTGCCGCATCGCGTCTTCGCAGGCAACCGGCCCAGCAACACGCTGCTCGCCGAGCGGCTCACACCTCATGCGCTCGGTGCGCTGGTCGCGCTCTACGAGCACAGCGTATTCGTTCAGGGCGTGGTCTGGAACATCGATTCCTTCGACCAGTGGGGCGTCGAGCTCGGCAAGGTGCTGGCGCAGCGCGTCAGCCCCGAGCTGACGAGCGCGAGCGAGCCGGCGCTGGCGCACGACAGCTCGACCAACGCCCTGATCCGCCGCTATCGGCGGCTGCGCGACGGCAAGCGCGATTCCTGAACGACGCCATGGCCACCCGCATCGACCCTCTCGCCGGCAAGCCGGCGCCAGCCTCCATGCTCGTCGACGTCGACCGGCTCGTCGCCGCCTACTTCGATCGCGTGCCCGATCCATCCGTGGCGGCGCAGCGCGTCGCCTTTGGCACCTCCGGCCACCGCGGCTCGTCGTTCACGACCTCGTTCAACGAGTGGCACCTGCTGGCGATCAGCCAAGCGATCTGCGAGCGTCGGCGCGCCCAGGGCATCGACGGCCCGCTCTTCCTCGGCATCGACACCCATGCGCTGTCGAAGCCGGCGGCGGCGAGCGCGCTCGAGGTGCTGGCGGCCAACGGCGTCGAGGTCATGCTCGCCGCCGGCGACGAGTACACGCCGACGCCGGCCATCTCGCACGCCATCCTCGTCTACAACCAGGGCCGTACCAGCGGGCTCGCCGACGGCATCGTCGTCACGCCCTCGCACAACCCGCCCGAAGACGGTGGCTTCAAATACAACCCGCCCGACGGCGGCCCGGCCGGCACCGACATCACCGCGGCCATCGAGCAGGCCGCCAACGGCTACCTCGAGCGCAAGCTCGCCGGAGTGCGCCGCATCAGCCGGGCCGAGGCGCTGCGCGCGTCGACGACGCACCGGCACGACTACCTCGGCAGCTACGTCGCCGACCTCGGCAACGTGGTCGACCTCGCCGCGGTGCGCGACGCCGGTGTGCGCATGGGCGTCGATCCACTCGGCGGCGCCGGCGTGCACTACTGGGCGCGCATCGCCGAGCACTACCGGCTCGACCTGACGGTGGTCAGCGAGGCGGTCGATCCGACTTTTCGCTTCATGACGCTCGACTGGGACGGCAAGATCCGCATGGACCCGTCGTCGCCCTACGCGATGCAGCGCCTGCTCGACATCAAGGACCGCTTCGACGTCGCCTTCGCCTGCGACACCGACCACGACCGGCACGGCATCGTCACGCCGGGCGGCGGCCTGCTCGCGCCGAACGCCTACCTCGCCACCGCCATCGACTTCCTCTTCTCGCACCGGCCGCAATGGCCAGCGCAGGCGAGCGTCGGCAAGACGGTGGTGAGCACGAGCCTGATCGATCGCGTCGCGGGCCGCCTCGGCCGCTCGCTCTACGAGGTGCCGGTCGGCTTCAAGTGGTTTGCCGCCAAACTGCTCGAGGGCTCGCTCGGCTTTGCCGGCGAGGAGAGCGCCGGCGCCGCCTTCCTGCGCCGCGACGGCAGCGTCTGGACCACCGACAGGACGGCATCGTGCCGGCCCTGCTCGCGGGCGAGATCACGGCGCGTACCGGCCGCGATCCCGGCCGCGCCTACGAGGCGATCGTCGAGGCGCTGGGTCGTCCGTTCACCGATCGCGTCGATGCCGCCGCGAGTCCCGAGAAGAAGCAGCGACTCGCTGCGCTCTCGCCCGCGCAGCTCGGCATGAGCGATCTTGCCGGCGAGCCGATCGAGCGCGTGTTGTCGAAGGCGCCTGGCAACGATGCGCCGATCGGTGGCATCAAGGTGATGGCGAAGAGCGGCTGGTTCGCGGCGCGCCCTTCGGGCACCGAGGACATCTACAAGATCTACGCCGAAAGCTTCACCAGCGGCGAGCACCTGCAACGCGTGCTGCAGGAAGCGCAGGGCGTGGTCGACCGGGCGATCGCGTCGGACCCAGCGAGCCCCGAGGCCGGCGCCGCGGCAGGCCCATGAGGCAGGCACGGCGATGACTGCGGCGGGCCCGGCCATCCTCGCCCTCAACGGCGGCTCGTCGAGCGTCAAGTTCGCGCTGTACGACCCGTCGCCGCTCAGGCGGCGTCTGCGCGGCAGCGTCGACCGCGTCGGCATCGACGGCACGCTGCTCAGCGTCGAAGACGAAGTCGGCGGCACGCGCTTCGGGCGGGCGCTGCCGGCGGGCGATCATGCGGCGGCGGCGACGGCGCTCGTCGACCATCTCGAATCGGCGATCGGCGCCGGCGTGATCGAAGCGGTCGGTCATCGCATCGTCCATGGCCTGGAGCAGACGGAACCGGCGGCGATCACGCCGCAGCTCCTCGACCGCCTGCGCGTTTCGGCGGCGATCGATCCGGACCACGCGCCGATCGCGATCGCATTGATCGAAGCCGTCGCCCGGCGTGAGCCTGGGCTGCGCCAGGTGGCCTGCTTCGACACCGCGTTCCACGCCGGGCTGCCGCGCGTCGCCCGCGTCCTGCCGATCCCGCGCCGCTATGAGGCGAAGGGGATCCGGCGCTACGGCTTCCATGGCCTCTCGTACTCCTATCTGATGGAAGAGCTTGCGCACGTCGCCGGCGAGCCGGCGGCCCGAGGCCGCGTCATCCTCGCCCACCTGGGCAGCGGCGCGAGCATGGCCGCAGTGTGCGACGGCCGCAGCGTCGACACGACCATGGGCTTCACGCCGGCCGGGGGGCTAATGATGGGCACGCGTTCGGGCGATCTCGACCCGGGCATCGCCGCCTGCCTGGAGCGATCCGAAGGCCGCGGCGCGAGCGAGTTCTTCGCCATGGCCAGCCGCGAGTCAGGCCTGCTCGGTGTTTCCGAAACCAGCGCCGACATGCGCGCGCTGCTCGCGTGCGAAGACGGCGACAGCCGCGCCGCCGAAGCGGTGGCGCTGTTCTGCTACCAGGCCCGCAAATGCGTCGGCGCCTATGCGGCCGTGCTCGGCGGCGTCGAGACGCTGGTCTTTTCCGGCGGCATCGGCGAGAACGCCGCGCCGGTTCGCGCCCGCATCTGTGCCGGGCTGGGCTTTCTCGGCATCGACATCGGCGCCGAGCGCAACGCGGCGCATGCCGGCGTGATTTCGAGCGGCGCGAGCCGGGTCACGGTCCGTGTTATCCGCACCGACGAGGAATTGATGATCGCAAGATCGGTCTCTCGCCTTCTCCACCTCGACGACTGAACAAGGCGAGCACGATGGACACGACCGCAGCCACGCTGGCGCCCGAGCTGCTCCAGCGCATGGACGCCTACTGGCGCGCTGCGAACTATCTCTCGGTCGGCCAGATCTACCTCTACGACAACCCGCTGCTGCGGCGCCCGCTCGCGCTCGGCGACATCAAGCACATGCTGCTCGGCCACTGGGGCACGACGCCGGGGCAGAACTTCATCTACGTGCACCTGAACCGCGTCATCGCCAAGTACGACCTCGACATGATCTACGTCTCGGGTCCCGGCCACGGCGGCCCGGCGCTGGTTGCCAACACCTACCTCGAGGGCACCTACAGCGAGGTCTATCCGGACGTGAGCCAGGACGAAGCGGGCCTGCGCAAGCTGTTCCTCCAGTTCTCGTTTCCCGGCGGCATTCCGAGCCACGTCTCACCCGAGTGCCCCGGCTCGATCCACGAGGGCGGCGAGCTCGGCTACTCGCTCAGCCATTCGTTCGGTGCGGCCTTCGACAACCCCGACCTGGTCGTCGCTTGCGTCGTCGGCGACGGCGAGGCCGAGACCGGCGCGCTCGCCGCCGCCTGGCACTCGAACAAGTTCCTCGACCCGGTCCACGACGGCGCGGTGTTGCCGATCCTGCACCTGAACGGTTACAAGATCGCCAATCCGACCGTGCTGGCGCGGATCGGCCATGACGAGCTCGAGCAGCTGCTACGCGGCTACGGCTGGACGCCGCTGTTCGTCGAGGGGCACGAGCCCGAGCTCATGCACGAGGCGATGGCGGCGGCGCTCGACACGGCGATCGAGCAGATCCGCGGCAGCCAGCACGAGGCGCGCGCCGACGGCCGGCGTGAGCGGCCGCGCTGGCCGATGATCGTGCTCAGGTCGCCGAAAGGCTGGACCGGCCCGAAGGTCGTCGACGGGCTGCCGAACGAAGGCACTTTTCGCTCGCACCAGGTGCCGATCTCCGATCCGGCTTCGCATCCCGGCCACCTCGAGTTGCTCGAAGCCTGGCTGAAGAGCTATCGGCCCGACGAGCTTTTCGACGACGAGGGCCGGCTGATGCCGGAGCTGGCCGCGCTCGCCCCCCGGCCGGCACGGCGCATGGGCGCGAACCCGCATGCCAACGGCGGCATGCTGCTACGCGACCTGCGCATGCCCCGCTTCCAGGACTACGCCTGCGCGGTGCCGGTTCCCGGGACGATCGGCGTCGGCGACACCCACGTGCTCGGGCCGTTCCTGCGCGACGTCATCCGGCTGAACGGCGACCGATGCAACTTCCGCGTCTTCGGCCCCGACGAGACCCTTTCCAACGGCCTCGAGGCGGTCTTCGAGGCGACCGACCGGCAATGGAATGCCGAGACGATCGACGGCGATCAGTACCTCGCCCCGACTGGGCGCGTCGTCGAGACGCTGAGCGAGCATCAATGCCAGGGCTGGCTCGAGGGCTATCTGCTGACCGGGCGGCATGGCCTGTTCAACTGCTACGAGGCCTTCACCCACATCGTCGACTCGATGTTCAACCAGCACGCCAAGTGGCTGAAGGTGAGCTCGCGCATTCCCTGGCGGCGCCAGGTCGCCTCGCTCAACTACCTGCTCGCCTCGCACGTCTGGCGCCAGGACCACAACGGCTTCACCCACCAAGACCCCGGCTTCATCGACCACGTCGTCAACAAGAAGGCGGAGATCGTGCGTGTCTACCTGCCGCCCGACGCGAACTGCCTGCTCTCGGTCATCGACCATTGCCTGCGCAGCCGCGACTACGTCAACGTCGTCGTCGCCGGCAAGCACGCCGCGCCACAGTGGCTGGCGATGGCCGAGGCGGCCGCGCATTGCGAGCAGGGAATCGGCATCTGGGACTGGACGGGCTGCGACGCGGACGCTGCGCCCGATCTCGTCATGGCCTGCTGCGGCGACGTGCCGACGCTCGAGACGCTGGCCGCGGTGACCATCCTGCGCGAGCACCTCGGCGAACTGAAGGTGCGCGTCGTCAATGTCGTCGACCTGATGAAGCTGCAGCCGAAGGAGGAGCATCCGCACGGCCTGGCGGACAGCGACTTCGACGAGCTCTTCACCGCCGACAGGCCGGTGATCTTCGCCTTCCACGGGTATCCGTCGCTGATCCACAAGCTGACCTACCGGCGCACCAACCATCGCAACATCCACGTGCGCGGCTACAAGGAAGAAGGCACGATCACGACCGCCTTCGACATGACCGTCCTCAACGAGCTCGATCGATTCCACCTCGTCATGGCGGCCGTCGATCGCCTGCCGCAGACCGGCGAGCGAGGCCACGCCTTGAAGCGACGGCTGTGCGACAAGCTGATCGAGCACCGGCACTACATCGAGAAATACGGGCAGGACCTGCCCGAGATCCGCAACTGGAGATGGAGCCGCAGCGATGAATCCGCATCCGCTTATTGAGACCGCACGCACGCTCGTCGCCGGCGACCGCGGTCTGCTCGCCATGGACGAGAGCACGCCAACCTGCAACAAGCGCTTCGCCGCGTTCGGCATCGCCCAGACCGCCGAGATGCGGCGCGCCTACCGCGACATGATCGTAACGACGCCGGGCTTGAGCGAGAGCATCAGTGGCGCGATCCTCTACGACGAGACGATCCGCCAGCGGACGCATGCGGGGTTGCCCTTCGCCGTGGCGCTGCAGCAGGTGGGCATCGTCCCCGGCATCAAAGTCGACAACGGCGCCAGGCCGCTCGCCGCATTCGACGGAGAAGTGGTCACCGAAGGCCTCGACGGCCTGCGCGAGCGCCTCGCCGAATACGCCGGCATGGGCGCACGCTTCGCCAAGTGGCGGGCCGTGATCCGCATCGATGCCGGCCGGCCCACGCCCGGCTGCCTGCTCGCCAACGCACACGCGTTGGCGCGTTACGCGACGCTCTGCCAGGAAGCGGGCCTGGTGCCCATCGTGGAGCCCGAGGTGCTGATGGACGGCGGCCACACGCTGGAGCGCTGCCGCGAGGTTACCGAGGAGACGCTCGGCATCGTCTTTGCGCAGCTCGTGGCGCTGCGCGTGCGGCTGGAGGGCATGCTGCTCAAGCCGAATATGGTGCTGCCCGGCAAGGACTGCCCCGACCAGAGCGACACCGAGACGATCGCCGCGGCCACCGTCGAATGCTTCCTGCGCAGCGTCCCCGCCGCCGTTCCAGGCATCGCCTTCCTCTCCGGCGGGCAGACGGCCGAGCTCGCGTCGACGCGCCTCAATGCGATGAACGCTCGCTACCGCTCACGCCTGCCGTGGTCGCTGGCGTTCTCGTACGCGCGCGCGATCCAGCAGCCGGCCCTCGAAACCTGGCGCGGCATCGATGCCAACGTGCCTGCCGCCCAGCAGCAGCTCGCGCATCGCGCCGCCTGCAATCGCGCCGCCCGAGCCGGCCGTTACGACGCCGGCACCGACGCACCCCTCCAGACCTGACCTCGCACCGAAAGCCGACCATGGCCTCCTCGCTCGACGAGCTTTGCATCGACACCCTGCGCTTTTTGTCGGTCGACATGGTGCAGAAGGCGAACAGCGGCCATCCCGGCCTGCCGCTCGGCGCCGCGCCGATGGCCTACACGCTCTGGACGCACCACCTCAAGCACGATTCGGCGCATCCGCTCTGGCCCGATCGCGACCGCTTCGTGCTCTCGGCCGGGCACGGCTCGGCGCTCCTCTACAGCCTGCTCCACGTTACCGGCTACGCGCTCGCGCTCGACGACATCAAGCAGTTTCGGCAATGGGGCAGCAAGACGCCGGGCCATCCCGAGCGCGGCCACACCGAGGGCGTCGAGGTCACGACCGGGCCGCTCGGCCAGGGCCTGGCCAACGCGGTCGGCATGGCGATCGCCGAATCGCACCTGGCGGCGCGCTACAACCGCGACGGCCACGCGCTCGTCGACCATCGCACCTGGGCCATCGTCAGCGACGGCGACCTGATGGAAGGCGTCGCTTCCGAGGCGGCGTCGCTCGCCGGCCACCTGAAGCTCGGCAAGCTGGTCTGCCTCTACGACAACAACTCGGTGACGCTGGCGGCCGGCACCGACATGACCTTCTCTGAAGACCGGGCCAAGCGCTTCGAGGCCTACGGCTGGCAGACGATCACGGTCGACGACGGCAACGACCTCGAGGCGATCGATGCCGCGCTCGACGCGGCGAAGGCGGAGACGGCGCGGCCGACGCTGATCCTGGTTCGCACCCACCTCGGTTACGGCTCGCCGGTGCAGGACAGCCTCAAGGCGCACGGCTCGCCGCTCGGTGCCGACAACGTCAGCAAGACCAAGGAGAAGCTCGGCTGGCCGGTCGAGCCGCCGTTCCTCATCCCCGACGCCGCGCTGGCGCATTTTCGCGAAGCGCTGACGCGCGGCGGCGAGGCCGAGCGCGACTGGAACGCACGCCGGCAGGTCTACGCGAAGGCCTTTCCCGAGCTCGACCGCGAGCTGCAGCTGCGCCTGAGCGCGGAGCTCTCCGCCGGTTGGGACGCCGACGTGCCGGTCTTCCCGGCCGACGCCAAGGGCATGGCGACGCGCGTCGCCGGCGGCAAGGTGATGAACGCGATCGGCGCGAAGGTGCCGGCCCTCTTCGGCGGCTCGGCCGATCTCGACCCGTCGACGCATACCGAGCTGAAGGGGGAGGGCGACTTCAACCCGCCGCTGCAAGCGGGCCAAGACAGCGAGGGCTCCGACAGCGCCGGCTGGAGCTACGCCGGCCGCAACCTCCACTTCGGCGTGCGCGAGCACGCGATGGGCGCGGTCGTCAACGGACTGGCCGCGCACGGCGGCTTCATCGGCTACGGCTCGACCTTTCTCATCTTCTCCGACTACATGCGGCCGCCGATCCGCCTCGCCGCGCTGATGGGCCTGCACGTCATCCACGTCTACACCCACGACAGCCTCGCCCTCGGCGAGGACGGCCCGACGCACCAGCCGGTCGAGCAGCTCGCCAGCCTGCGCGCCATTCCGCAGCTGACGTTGCTGCGGCCCGGCGACGCCAACGAGACGGCGGTAGCCTGGAAGGTGGCGGTCGAGACGCGCGACCGGCCGGTGTTGCTCGTGCTCAGCCGGCAGGACATCGCCACGCTCGACCGAACGAGGTACGCGAGCGCCGAAGGGCTGCGCCGCGGCGCCTATGTGCTGAGCGACGCGGTCGGCAAGCCGCCGTCGCTGATCCTGATCGCCAGCGGCTCCGAGGTCGGTCTGATCGTCGCCGCGGCCGAGCGCCTGAGCGCCGAAGGGGTCGCGGTGCGCTGCATCTCGATGCCGAGCTGGGACCTGTTCGAGATGCAGCCGCAGAGCTATCGCGACGGCGTGCTGCCGCAGACGGTGAAGGCGCGACTCGCGGTCGAGCTCGGCGTCGCGCAGGGCTGGCATCGCTATGTCGGCGACGCGGGCGACGTGCTCGCCGTCGATCGCTTCGGTGCCTCGGCACCGGCGGAAGTGCTGCTGAAGGAATACGGCTTCACGGTCGACGGCGTCATCGCGCGGGCGCGGCGACTTATGGCACGCTAGAGGCTTCGCGGCATCCTCCTCACTGCAGTCGCACGACATGGCGAGCCCGCACCCGAACAGCGTTTGCGAAGACGATTCCCTGACGGCGCAGGCGCTGCGCAGCTTGCAGCGCAACTCGTTCGACTACTTCGTCTACGAGGTCAATCGCGCCAACGGCCTAGTGCTGGACAAGACCGCCAGCGACTGGCCGGCCAGCATCGCGGCGATGGGCATGGCGCTGACGGCTTACGTCGTCGGCGCCGAGCGCCGGTTCATGGAGCGCGCCGAAGCCGTCGAGCGCACCCTGACCATGCTTCGCTTCCTGGCCGCGAGCGAACAAAGCGAGGCCGCCGACACCACCGGCTACAAGGGCTTCTACTACCACTTCCTGCATATGGAGACCGGTCGGCGCGTGTGGCAGTGCGAGCTGTCGAGCATTGACACCGCGCTCCTGATCGCCGGCGCGCTCGTCGCCGCCCAATACTTCGACGGCACCGACAAGGACGAAACCGAGATTCGCGAGCTGGCCCGGTTTCTCTACGAGCGCATCGACTGGGCCTGGATGCTGAACGGCGGCGACACGCTCTGCCACGGCTGGCTCCCGGAGACGGGCTTTCTGCCGTTTCGATGGAAAGGCTACGACGAGGCGCTGATCCTTTACCTGTTCGCGCTCGGCTCGCCGACCCATCCGATCGTGCCGGCCTGCTACGACGCGTGGTGCAGCACCTACGAATGGAAGGAGATCTACGGCATCGGCTTTCTCTACGCCGGGCCGCTTTTCATCCACCAGATGTCGCACATCTGGTGCGACCTTCGCGGCATCCGGGACCGCTACATGCGCGAGCGCGATTCGGACTACTTCGAGAACAGCCGCCGCGCCACCCTGATCCAGCAGCAATACGCGATCCGCAACCCGAGCGGGTTCAAGCACCTCAGCGAGCGCTGCTGGGGCATCAGCGCCAGTGACGGACCGGGCGACGACGTCAAGGAAGTCGACGGCATTCGACGCGTGTTCTTCGACTACGTCGCCCGCGGCGTTCCCTTCGGCCCGGACGACGGCACCCTGGCGCCCTGGGCTGTGGCCGCGTCGCTGCCGTTCGCGCCCGAGGTCGTCGCGCCGACGCTGCGTCACCTGAAGGCGCTGCACGTCGAGGTGCCGAACCCGTACGGCTTCAAGGCCTCGTTCAACCCCGTCTTCACGGGCGACATCGATGGCGTCGGCTGGGTATCGCCGTATCACTTCGGCATCAACGAAGGTCCGACCTTGCTGATGATCGAGAACCATCGCACCGGCCTGATATGGTCGCTGATGCGGCGTTGCGAGCCGCTGCAGGCGGGCCTTCGCCTGGCGGCCTTCCAGGGCGAGGGTCAGGCCCCAGGTCTTGTTGGACGGTAGTCGCTCGGTACACTGCTCGTCATCAACTGGTCGCCCTATGCATGCTTGGGCGTCGCTTCGGAGTACACCCATGGCCGCCTACGTCGTATTCGAGGTGCAGATCCGAGATGCTGACCGGTGGCAGGACTTTTCGCGGCAATTGAAGCCGGTGCTCGAGGCGGCGGGTGCCAGATACCTTTCCAAGGGCGGCGCACTTAAGGTTTACGAAGGCGACTGGTCGCCGCCAAGGCTCAGCATCCTTGAGTTTCCCTCCGCACAAGCGATCGAGAACTTCTACAACAGCCCTGAATATCAACGGCTCATCGCGCTTCGAAATCAGTTCAGTTCGGCCCGCTTTGTCAGCGTGGACGGCTGGTCCTCGTAAGTACCCGCATGCCGTTTGCTGTGGCCAACTGTTTGCACGCACTCGAATCCACAGGGTGGAAGCCGTGGCCTGAGCCCCCTCCATCGCGCGTCGTCCCAAAGGCCGCGTCGCGCCCTTTGGGAGTCCAAAATGCCCTCTGAACTCAAGAAGTTCCAAGAAGACCTGCTCGCATCTGTCAAGCAGATGCGCCGTGGCCAAGCGGCGCGGGTCAGCAAGGTAAGGTTGTCCGCCGTTGCAGAAGCGCGCGCGAGCGTGGGCCTGTCACAGCAGGAATTCGCGGCGCTGTCGGGCGTATCGGCGCGAACGCTGCAAGACTGGGAGCAAGGTCGCCGCGAGCCTACGGGGGCGGCGCGCACGCTGCTCAAGGGAGCGGTCAAGCATCCCAAGGTTCTTCGTGAGCTCCAAGCGTGACGCCCCCCCTTACAGGGACTTCCGAAGTAGTCAACGCATAGCTGTCATCCATTGCATTCTTTGGCTTGCTGCGTGACGCGATGGCGAAGCGGTGCTGGACAGAGAACAGACTGCCACTCTACAGACGGCCTTGTTGCACCGAGCG